>CANRIY010000049.1 GCA_947630775.1 uncultured Clostridia bacterium
TATAGTCCTTATCGGTAACTCTCGTCTTGATTGCAAGCAGTTTGAGATTCAGGATGATCTCGGTGACGTCCTCTTTGACCCCGGGAATGGCGGAAAACTCGTGCTTGACGGTCCCGTCCATGAACTTGATCCCCTGCGCCGCCGCTCCGGGAAGTGCGGAGAGCAGAATTCTTCTCAGACAGTTGCCTATCGTAAGACCGAACCCCTTTTCGAGCGGTTCCACGACGACCTTTGCGTAAGACTTCGCATCGTTCTCCGTGACCTCGATTTTGGGCATATCCATTTCAATCATAGGGGCTACCTCCTTATTCGATTACTTGGAGTACAACTCGACGATCATATGCTCCGCGATCTGGCTGTCGACATCCTCGCGGGTAGGAAGCGCCAAGACTTTGCCTTCCAGCTTCTCCGGATCGAATTCAAGCCACTTGGGCATGTTTGCGACCTTCATCCCTTTGATCTGCTCAAAGAATTTGTTGTCTTTACGGTTTTCTTTGACGGCGATGACGTCCCCCGCCTTCACGCTGTAGGAAGGAACGGTGACCGTCCTGCCGTTGACCGTGAAATGTGCGTGGTTGACGAGCTGCCTTGCCTGCGTGCGGGATACGCCGATCCCCATGCGGTAGATCACGTTGTCGAGCCTTCTTTCGAGAAGGGAGAGCATGTTCTCGCCCGTGATGCCCTTCATCTTATCCGCAACTTCATAGTAGTGGCGGAACTGGCCTTCCTGTACGCCGTAGATACGCTTTGTCTTCTGCTTTTCGCGAAGCTGTAAGCCGTATTCGGATACCTTCTTTCTGCCTGCGCCGTGCTGTCCGGGAGGAAGGGGCCGCTTATTGAAAGGGCACTTTTCCATGTAGCACTTCTCGCCCTTCAAAAAGAGCTTTGCGCCCTCTCTTCTGCAAAGTTTGCATTTTGCGTCTCTGTAAACTGCCATCTTTGATTCCTCCTGTTATACTCTTCTGCGCTTGGGCGGGCGGCAGCCGTTGTGGGCGATGGGCGAAACGTCGGAGATGAGCGTGACCTCGAGCTCGCAGTTCGCGAGCGCGCGGATCGCGGATTCTCTTCCCGCGCCGGGACCCTTTACATAAACTTCGACGAAGCGGAGACCGTGCTCTTTCGCGGCCTTTGCCGCTGTTTCGGTCGCCATCTGTGCGGCGAACGGCGTGCCCTTTCTGGAACCTTTGAAGCCCAAAGAGCCCGCGCTCGACCACGAGATCGCATTTCCGCTCATATCGGTGATGGTGACGAGCGTATTATTGAAAGTGGACTGGATATGGACCTGCCCCCTGTCAACCTTTTTGATTTCTCTGCGCTTGCCGCGCGAGACTGTCTTTCTCTTATCAGCCATGTGTCATTCTCCTTACTTCTTCTTGTTCGCAACCGTGCGGCGGGGACCCTTGCGCGTCCTCGCGTTGCGCTTGGTGCTCTGTCCGCGGACGGGCAGACCCTTTCTGTGGCGAACGCCGCGATAGCATCCGATCTCCATCAGACGCTTGATGTTAAGGCTCACCTGCCCTCTGAGTTCGCCTTCCACGGTATAGTGGTGGTCGATATATTCTCTGAGCTTGGATACGTCGTTTTCATCGAGATCCTTCACGCGCGTATCGGGATTGATGCCCGTCTCCGCAAGGATCTTCTTGGACGTGGTGAGACCGATTCCGTAAATGTAGGTGAGACCGATTTCGATTCTCTTTTCTCTCGGCAAATCCACACCGGCAATACGTGCCATTGATTTCTAACCTCCGTGTTGAATCTAAAAAAATTTTTTTGTATGTGTTTCCGCAGACCCCCCCGGCAGTGGAAAATGCCGCGGCGGGAAAGCGTATTGTTTTCGGATTCCGTTTAAGACGCAAAAGCAAGCCGACTTTCCGCACATGCCGTGCGGAAATTCAGCTTCATTCGCTTGTTTTCTGTGCGGTCTTTCGGACCGTACGGAAAATTATACCAAATTTTTTCGGACAAGTCAACTGATTTTCAGCCCTGTCTTTGCTTGTGGCTCTTGTTTTTGGAACAAATCACCATTACTTTGCCGTTTCTCTTGATGACCTTGCACTTGTCGCACATGGGTTTTACGGAAGGTCTGACTTTCATGATATGTTACCTCTTTGTTGATTTTGGTTGTTTCCGGCGAATGGGAACGTGAGGACGAGTCTGTAACGGGGTCTTATGGCACCCCTTCCGTCACGGCTTCGCCGTGCCGCCCACCCCTCAAGGGGTGGGCAAGGATCCGCCCTCGGCGCCCTTTCAGGGGAGCTGTCACCGCAGGTGACTGAGGGGTTTCCGTTCGATGCCCCGCGAGATTCTTCGGGACTTGCAATTCGGACTTCGTATAGCCTTATCGGCTCAGAATGACGCGCGGGGCACGTCCGCGGGGCGTCTCGTGCATCGCAGACGGGCAAAGAAATCGAGCGAAATACTAATTCTTCGATCTCCAAGTAATGCGGCCCTTGGTGAGATCGTAAGGACTCATTTCGAGCTTTACCGCATCGCCCTCGATGATACGGATATAGTTCATTCTCAGCTTCCCGGAAATGTACGCCGTGATGATGTGTCCGTTGGAAAGTTTCACTTTGAAAGTTGCGTTGGGGAGCGCCTCGATGACCCTGCCCTCCGCTTCTATGACGTCGTCTTTCGACATATATTTCCCTCGCCTTATAATGTTAGGATCTCAACGCCGTCCTCGCGGACGACGAGGGTGTTTTCGTAATGCGCGGCGCTCTTGCCGTCCGTCGTGACGGCCGTCCAGCCGTCGTCGAGGACGCGGACGCGCCAGCCCCCCGCGGCGATCATCGGCTCGACGCAGATGACCGTTCCCGCCTGAAGCCGCGGCCCCGTTCCCTTTCTTCCGAAGTTCGGAACGGAGGGATCCTCGTGCATCTCTCTCCCGATCCCGTGCCCCGTGTAGGCGCGGATGACCGAGAAGCCGTTTGATTCCGCATACTGCTGGACGCGGTAGCTGATGTCGTAGAGCGGCGTCCCCGCTTTGAGCCCGTCGATCCCCTTGAAAAAGCACTCCTCGGTGACCCGTACGAGCTTGTCTTTTTCCGCGCTCACCTGTCCGATCCTGAACGTCCTCGCGCCGTCGCCGTGGAAGCCGTTCTTGTAGGCGCACAGGTCCACGCTGACGATGTCCCCTTCTTCGAGAACTCTGCCGTCCGGAATGCCGTGCACGACGGTCTCGTTGACGGAGACGCAGGCGGAGGCGGGGTAGCCGTAGTAGCCGAGGCAACTCGGCTCCGCGCCGCTCGCCTTGATGAAGTCATAGACGAGGGCGTCGACCTCCTTTGTCGTCATGCCCGCGCGGATGCGTTCCCCCACAAAGGCGAGGCAGTCCCGCACGATGCGGCAGGGCTCACGCATGAGCCCGATCTCTTCTTCGGTCTTGACGCGGATCATTTCGAAAGAGGGTCGAGCACGGCCTTGACGTCCTCGAAGAGGACCTCCGCGGGCGCTTCCGTACCCGTGACGTTGAGGATGATGCCCTTCTTTGTGTAGTAGTCGATGAGGGGCGCCGTCTGCTCGTTATAGACCGCAAGGCGGGCGCCGACCGTTTCGGGATTGTCGTCCTTTCTCTGGTAAAGCTCGCCGCCGCAACGGGCGCACTTCGTTTCGCCGCCGAGAGAGGAGACGTGATAGCTCTCGCCGCACTCCTTGCAGACTCTTCTGCCGCACAGACGGTCCATCAGGAGCTTATGGTCGATGTTGATGTTGACGACGCCGTCGATCTTAGCGAACTTATCGAGCTCTTCCGCCTGATAGAGGTTGCGGGGGAAGCCGTCGAGGAGATACCCGTTTTTGCAGTCATCCCACGTCAGCCTGTCCTTGACGATGGCGCAGGTCACTTCGTCGGGAACGAGAAGCCCCTGCTCGGTATACGACTTTGCGAGGAGCCCGATCTCCGTGCCCATTTTGATGTTCGCACGGAAAATGTCCCCCGTGGAGATATGGACGAGACCGTAGCGGTCGGCGATCTTGGTCGCCTGCGTGCCCTTGCCTGCGCCGGGCGCGCCGAGAAGAATCAGATTCATGTTGACTCCTGTTTTGTTCGCCTGTTTCGTTTGATTTCTTTTCTCGTCTGCGGCTTTTGCCGCATGCTCGAAAATAAATCAAACGAGGAATTCAACTTTTTTTGGGATATCAAGTTGCGGCTCGGTTCCGCTCGCCCCGGCATTAAGCCTACGGTGGTGTGGCAAATGGGGGCGTGCAGCGGCGGGTGGCGACCCGCCTCGCACCATGATTTGTACAGGAAGGACTCCGTTTATCGGGATCCTTCGGGCTCTGCCCTCAGGATGACGCCGGTAGCCCACTTGGCGCCCCTCTCAGGGGAGCTGGCGCGCCGCCCTTGCGTGACTGAGGGAGTGTCGTTCCAAATCGCTTGCCTTAGGCGGAATTCACTTCCGCCGTGGGCGACCCAATTTGTCGAACCCCTTCGGCTTACTGTTCGTGCAAAGCGATTTCCGCGATGACTTGATTGATGCACAGGGAAGGTTCGCTCGTTCATTTCTTTTCGAAGTCCCCCCATCCGTCACGGCTACGCCGTGCCACCCTCCCCCCCAAAGGGGTAGGGCTTGGGGACGAGCAAAGAAATGAACGAAATTACTTCAGGAACCCCTTGTAGTTCTTCATCATGATCTGAGACTGCAGCTGCTTATCAAACTCGAGCGCAACCTCGACGACGATGAGGATACCTGTCGTAGAGAACACGTTCACGAGGTCCTGCCCTGCCCATGCGAATGCAATGGAAGGGATGAACGCCATGAGCGTCAGGAAGATCGCACCGAACAGCGTAATGCGCTTGTTGATCTTGTTGAGATACTGCGCCGTGGGCTTCCCGGGACGGATCCCCTGGATAAAGCCGCCGTTCTGCTGGATGTTCCGCGCCACGTCCTCGGGATTGAACTGGATCTGCGCGTAGAAGAATGCAAACGCGAAGATGAGGACTGCCAAGACGAGAATGTACCATACGGTACCGCTCGAGAAGTTCGCACTCCACCATTCGAGCGCGCCGCTCCATGCGGGCACGAGGCTCATGAGCATGGACGGGAAGGAAATGATCGCGAACGCGAAGATGAGGGGCATGACGCCGCCGCCCGTGATCTTCATGGGGATCACGGAGGACTGCCCGCCGTACATCTTGGTGCCGCGCACCTGCTTTGCGTACTGCACGGGGATCTTTCTCTCCGCGAGGTCGACATAGACGACCGCGAAGAAGATGACGATCGCAAGAACGATGAAGAGCGCGATGTTCCAAAGCTGGTTGATGTCCTGCGTGACGCCTTCGCCGATCCCGAACGCAACCTTGAACTTCTCGACGATGGCGATGCCTGCCGTGGAGATGATACCGACGAAGATGATGAGCGAAATGCCGTTGCCCACGCCGAAGTCGGTGATGCGTTCGCCGAGCCACATGACGATGCATGCGCCCGCCGTATAGACGACAGTCATGAAGATGCCCGCAAGCCATGCCTGCCCGAAGAAGAGATTGGTCTGGATCGCGCCCGTTGCCCCGGCGTTCGTCGTGGTGGCATTCTGCCCGAAGAGGACGATGATGCCGACGGACTGGACGACCGCGAGAACGATCGTGATGATCCTTGTGAGGTTGGTGATCTTTTTGGTCCCTTCCTCGCCTTGCTTGCTCCACCTCTCAAGGGCGGGAATGCCGACCGTGAGCAGCTGGACGATAATGGACGCGTTGATGTACGGCCCGATCCCAAGCGCAAAAAGCGTACCGTTCTGGAGCGCTTCCCCCGTGACGCCGCTCATGAGAGCGAGGAAGTCGTTGCCTGTGATCGCAGTCTCGAAGGAGCTGCGGACAAGGCCGGGAACGGGGATATAGCAACCCAAACGGAAGATGAAGAGAAGCAGCAGCGTCAACAGCAGCTTCTTTCGGATATCCTTATTGCGAAAGGCGTTTTTTATCGTTTCAAACATAGTTGACTCCTTTCTGCACCGGGTGAAACACTCAGCCGATGACTTCTGCCGTGCCGCCCGCCTTCTCGATGGCTTCTTTTGCAGCCGCGGAATACTTCGCCGCGCGGACGGTGAGTTTGACGGAGAGCTCCCCGCCGCCGAGTACTTTCAGACCGACGTTGTTCTTGACTTCCTTTGCAAGTCCGTTTTCAAGAACAAAACCGAGGTCGACGACCGTACCCTCGGACAGATCGTTGAGCCTGTCGAGGTTGACGATGACGTACTCTTTTCTCCATTTGTTGTTGAAGCCGCGCTTGGGCACCCTGCGCGCGATGGGCATCTGGCCGCCTTCGAAGCCCGGCCTTACGCCGCCGCCCGAACGCGCCCACTGGCCCTTGTGGCCCTTGCCGCTCGTCTTGCCGAGGCCCGAACCGATGCCGCGCCCGAGACGCTTTGCGGGAGTTCTTGACCCCTCTCTGGGGGTTAATGTATCGATTCTCATAGCTGTCTCCTTAAACGCTCTCCACCTTGACGAGGTGACCCACCTTTTTGATCTGCCCCATGGTTGCGGGCGTATCTTCAAGGATGTTGGACGAACGGATCTTTTTGAGCCCGAGCGCCGCGACCGTCGCTTTGACGGATTGGATTTCCCCGATGGTGCTCTTGACGAGCGTAACTTTGATCTTTGCCATCTTTGTGCCTCCTCAGATGATTTCCTCGACGGTCTTGCCGCGGAGCGCCGCGATCTCTTCCGCGGTCCTGAGCTCCGCAAGCCCAGCGATGGTCGCCTTCACGCAGTTGACGGGGTTTTGCGTCCCGTGGGACTTCGTCCTGATATTCTTGATGCCCGCGGCCTCCATGACCGCACGCACGGGACCGCCCGCAATGACGCCGGTACCTTCGGCGGCGGGAAGCATGAGCACCGCGCCCTTTCCGAACCGTCCGAGCACTTCGTGAGGAATGGTCGTTTCGACGATCGGAACATTGATCATGTTCTTCTTGGCGGCCTGCGTCGCCTTCTCGATCGCTTCGGGGACTTCCTTGCTCTTGCCCTGGCCCAAGCCTACCTTGCCGTTGCCGTCGCCCACGACGACGAGCGCCGCAAAACGCATATTCTTGCCGCCCTTGACGGTTTTCGAAACGCGGTTGATGCCGATGGTCTTCTTGATGAGACCGTCGTCCTGTTCCTGCCTTCTCTGAGGTCTGTTCTCTCTTGCCATTTGTTCCTCTCCTCCGTCAGAAATTCAGTCCGGCTTCGCGTGCGCCGTCCGCGAGCGCCTGTACGCGCCCGGTGTAGTGATAGCCGCCTCTGTCGAACACGACGTCCGTGATCCCCGCGTTCTTCGCGCGTTCGCCCGCGATCTTGCCGACGATCTTTGCGGCTTCCGTCTTGGTCTTGCCGGCGATCTCGCTCTTTACCGCCCCTTCCAGCGTGGAAGCGGACGCGAGCGTCTTGCCGTTGACGTCGTCGATGAACTGCACATAGATGTTCTTCGTGCTCCTGTATACGGAGAGACGGGGGCATTCGGGAGTCCCGGAAACGTTTTTCCGGACGCGGGCGTGACGACGCTGTCTTACTTGATTTTTATCTACTTTATTGATCATGTTTCACGCTCCTTTACTTCTTGCCCTTGCCCGAAGTCTTACCTTCCTTATGCTCGACATGCTCGCCCTTGTAGCGGATGCCGTAGCCGTGATAGGGCTCAGGCTTGCGGATGGATCTGAGATCCGCCGCGACCTGTCCGACCTTCACCTTGTCGATCCCGCTGACGGTGACTTCCGTCGCCGTGGGGCATGCGATCACGATGCCCTCGGGCTGTTCGACCTCGACGGGATGGGAATAGCCGACGTTGAGAACGAGCTTATTGCCCTGCATCGCCGCCTTCCAGCCGACGCCCTTGATTTCGAGCGAACGGACGAAGCCCTCCGAAACGCCCTTCACCATGTCGGCGATGAGCGCGCGGTAAAGCCCGTGCAGCGCGTTGGTCTCCGTGCTCTCGTCCAGCGCAAGGACGTGCATATTGACGCCCTCGTGCTTGATGTCGATATTGCCTTTGACTTCCCGCGTGAGCTGACCTTTGGGTCCCTTGACCGTGACGACGCCGTTTTCAAATTCCACGGAGACGCCTGCGGGAACGGGAATGATCTTCTTACCGATTCTTGACATACCGCTCCCTCCTTACCAAACGTAGCAGAGCACTTCGCCGCCGACGTTCTGCGCCTTTGCCTGCTTATCCGTCAAGATGCCTTTGTTCGTGGAGACGATCGCGATGCCGTATCCGCCGAGCACTTTGGGCATGTTGTCTGCGCCGCTGTAAGTGCGGAGCCCCGGTTTGGAGACTCTTTGGAGCCCGCTGATGACGGACTTGTGCGAATCGGTGTATTTGAGCGTAACGACGAGCTTGCCGTTGTGATCGTCCTCAACGAGCTTGACGTCCTTGACATACCCCTCTTTGAGGAGAATGTCTGCGATCGCCTTTTTCATGTTGGAGGAAGGGATCTCGACGGTCTCCTTCTTCACCATGAGTGCGTTTCTGATTCTTGTGAGCATATCTGCGATGGGATCTGTCATCTTGCGCCTCCTTACCAGCTCGATTTCTTGACGCCGGGGATCTGCCCCTTGTACGCAAGATTTCTGAAACAAATACGGCAGACGCCGTACTTGCGGAGCACCGCGTGCGGTCTCCCGCAGATCGAACAGCGCGTATAGGCGCGCGTCGAGAACTTGGGCTCACGTTGCTGTTTATTGATCATTGATTTCTTCGCCATGTCTTCTTCCTCACTTCTTGAAGGGCATTCCGAGGAGCCTCAGGAGCTCTCTCGCTTCCTCGTCCGTCTGCGCCGTCGTGACGATGCAGACGTCCATGCCGCGGATCTTCTCGACCTGATCGTAGGTGATCTCGGGGAAGATCAGCTGCTCTTTGAGTCCCAAGGCATAGTTGCCTCTGCCGTCGAACGCCTTGTCCGACACGCCGCGGAAGTCGCGGACGCGGGGAAGCGCGATGGATACGAGCTTATCGTAGAAGTCGTACATCCTTCTGCCGCGGAGCGTCACTTTGAGCCCGATGTTCATGCCCTCGCGGAGCTTGAAGTTCGCAACGGACTTGGTCGCCTTGCGGTAGACGGGTTTCTGCCCTGTGATCTGGGTAAGTTCCTTCTCCACCGTCTGCATGGACTTCTGGTTGTCTTTGATGTCGCCGAGGCCCGTATTTACGACGATCTTTTCGATCTTCGGGACCTGCATGACCGACTTATACCCGAATTTCTTTTGAAGCGCGGGGACGACCTCGGTCTCGTAATAGACCTTGACCCTGCTCGGTTCGAGGGCGACGGGCGCTGTCTCTTTCTTTTCAACTTTCTTTGCCATGATTTATTCCTCCGCCCGCTCAGTCCTTTTTCTCTTCCGCCGCTTTCTGGCTGCGCTTTCTCGTACGCTTCTTGGGAGCTTCCTCCTCCACGACGGGCGCCGCCTTCTTGCTCTTCTTCGCCGCGCCGGTATCGAGCGGCTTGCCGCAGCCGTCCTTGCCGCCGTGGATCCTCAGCTTCTTGCCGTCCACGATTGCATGATAGACGCGCGTAGGCTTGTTGCATGCGGGGCAAACGACCATGACGTTGGACGCGTCGATGTACGATTCCTCGTTGACGATCCTGCTCGTCTCGTTCGCCTTTCTCGCTTTTTCGTGCTTGGAGACCATGTTGACGCCCTCGACGATGACTCTGCCCGTCTTGGGATCGGTTTTGAGCACTTTGCCCTGCTTTCCCTTGTATTTGCCCGTGATCACGAGCACATTATCGTTTAATTTTACGTTCATCGGTCGCCTCCTTACAGAACCTCGGGAGCGAGCGAGATGATACGCATGTAATCCTTCTCTCTCAGCTCTCTTGCGATGGGCCCGAAGATACGCGTGCCCTTGGGCTGTTTCTGCGCGTCGATGATGACTGCCGCATTGTCGTCAAAACGGATATATGTTCCGTCCGGACGGCGGATCCCCTTTGCGCTCCGCACGATGACCGCCTTCACGACGTCGCCCTTCTTGACGGCCCCGCCGGGCGTCGCCGTCTTGACGCTCGCCACGATGATGTCGCCGATGTTGCCCGTCCGTCTGAAAGAGCCGCCGAGAACACGGATGCACATGAGTTCCTTCGCGCCCGAATTGTCCGCTGCCTTTAATCTTGTTTGAGGTTGTATCATTTCCGTTGTCCTCCCGCCTTACTTCGCCTTCTCGACGATCTCGGCGACGCGCCAGTTCTTGTCTTTCGAGAGCTTCCTCGTCTCGACGATGCGGACGGTGTCGCCCTCGACGCAGGAATTTTCCTCGTCGTGCGCCTTGAAGCGCTTCGTACGCGTGATCGTCTTCTTGTAGACGGGGTGCTTGCGCTTCTCCGTCACCGCGACGACGACCGTTTTATCCATTTTGTCGGAAACCACGATGCCGACTCTTTCTTTTCTGAGATTTCTTTCCATGATTGCACTCCTTACGCCTTCGCCTGACGGGCACGGATCTCCGTGTTCACCCTTGCGATGTCCCGCTTGCACGTTCTGATCGACAGAGGATTTTCAAGCTGCCCGCTCGTATGGCGGAAACGCAGATTGAAGAGTTCGCTTTTGAGATCCTTCAGCTTCTTCTCGAGCTCGACGTCGGTCATGTTCTTGAATTCTCCTTTCATCAGCCTTCACCGCCTTCTGCTGTATTTGCGGCGGGAACTTCCGCCGTCTCTTTCTTGATAAACTTGCACTTGACGGGCAATTTGTGTGCCGCAAGGCGCATTGCCTCGCGCGCCACGTCCTCGGGGACGCCCGCCATCTCGAACATCACCCTGCCCGGCTTCACGACCGCGACCCAGTACTCGACGCCGCCTTTCCCGGAACCCATACGGGCTTCCGCAGGGTGGCGCGTGATGGGCTTGTGGGGGAAGATGTCGATCCAGACCTGCCCGCCGCGCTTGATGAAACGGGTCATTGCGATACGGGCGGCTTCGATCTGGTTGGACTTGATGCGTGCAGCGCCTTCCGCAACGAGGCCGTACTCGCCGTAAGCGATCGTATTGCCCTTGTTCGCCTGTCCCTTCATGGAACCGCGGTGCTGCTTTCTTCTCTTAACTCTCTTCGGGATTAACATTATTTGCCTCC
>CANRIY010000050.1 GCA_947630775.1 uncultured Clostridia bacterium
GCCCCCCCGTACGGCTTCTCCGTGGAGGAGCTTCCGCGCGGGAGCGGGGCGAATCGGGAGAAAGGGGGGCTCTATGTCGACCTCGACGCCTTCCCCGCGGGCTGCGTTGTCCGTACGAGAAGGGAGGGGGACGAAATTACCCCATACCATGCCCGCAAGGTATCCATGAAAAAATTTTTGACGAATCGGAAGATCCCCGCACGGCTCTCCCATCGGCTTCCCCTGATCGCAAGGGGGAGCGAGGTGCTTGCCGTCGTCGGCGTAGAGATCGCCGACAGCGTGAAGATCACCGAATATACGGTGCGCGCGGGCAGGATAGATACCGCGTCATCCTAAGCCGCGGGCATTCCTAATTCGTCATACTGCCCCGCGCGCACGTTCTTTTTGTTGTCGAAGCGCGGCACGAGCGCCGCTTTTGGCGCGAAGTAGCTGCCGCTGACAAAAGCGGCGTGTCGAAGCATCACCTTATTTATAATACGGTGACCCTTCGACAAGCCGCAAAGGTAGCGGCGGCTCAGGGTGACGATTGGGAATGCTCTCAGGGTGACGCGGGGGCGGGGCGCCGAGATTGCCCACTTGCTTCCCCTTGTAGGGGAAGTACCCGCGTAGCGGGGGATAGGGTTTCTAAAAACCCCTCAGTCACCTTGCGGTGACAGCTCCCCTGAGAGGGGAGCCAAGGTGGGGCTGCGGTGACATCCCGCCAAAGCCCTACCCCCTATGGGGGGAGGGTGGCACGGCGCAAGCCGTGACGGATGGGGGGGATAAGGTAAATGGGGACAACCCCCACCTGACGCGCTTCGCGCGCCGCCCGCCCCCTTCAAAGGGGGCAGGTTCCCCCCACCACCGCCTGCGGCGGAGCCGTCTCATGCGGGTAGAGACCCGCATTCGGTCACCGTTCGCGCGAGATAATGCGCTCACTCATGTCGCAACGCGCCAAAGATTATCAATCCTTGGCAGAACGCGTTGCTCCACCCCCAAGGGGGAGGCCTTGAGTGCACGTTCTCCCAAGGGGGAGCCGAGGGAAACGGGCGCGCCGAGGGGCAGGGGAGCCAAGGACAGAGAAAGACACCAAGGAGCGGATCATGCATCAGGATTGTGAGAGAGTACTCATTACGGAAGAAGAACTTCGCCGCCGCGTGGAGGAGATCGCGCGCGCCGTCAACGGGCGTTATCAAGGCGGAACCCCGATCGTCGTCGGGATCTTGAAGGGGAGCATCATCTTTTTTGCGGATTTTATCCGTCATCTCGAGATCCCCATACGGCTGGACTTCATGTCCGTTTCCTCCTATGGGGAGGGGGCGGCCTCGTCGGGAAAGCTCAGGATCCGAAAGGACCTTGACAGTGACGTCAGCGGCAGGGACGTCATTCTCGTCGAGGACATCATCGACAGCGGGTTTACGCTCGCAAACCTCAAAAAGCTGTTTGAAGAGCGCGGTGCACGCTCCGTGTGCATTGTCACCCTGCTCAATAAAAAGGATCGGCGGGAGTATGACGTTTTCCCCGATTTCAACTGCTTCGATATCGAAAACGAGTTTGTCGTGGGGTACGGGCTGGACTATGACGAACGGTACAGGAATCTGCCCTACATCGGGATCCTCAAACGGGAAATTTACGAAACATAAAAAGAACCGCAGGTCGCAAAGGCCTGCGGTTTTCTCATCAAATGAGTTATTTATCGTTGAATGTCGCCTCTTTCAGCGTGTACGTAAGGGTCCCGAGCGATTGGATGATGGGGCTTTCGAAGGAGATAAGCACGTTGCGGAAGCGGTTTTCGCTGTCGCTCGTCTTGGCGGCGTAGACGAAGGTCCGTGTGGGACCGGGGTTGGAGGTGTTGTAGCTAAGTTCGATATGCGCCGTCGGGATGGTCTCATTGATCGTTTCGCCGTTGATGGAGAAGGAGACCGTTTCCTGTTCGGCGGAGGGGGATGAGCCGCTCACGCTGAGGCAGCGGTTCGTCTGCGGGTCGATCGTGTTGAAGGTGATGGGCGTCGAGGAAGTATAATCGATCCCGCGGAGGGCGAAGGCGATCTCCTCGTTATCGAGAAAAGTCCCGTCCGTTTCAAGTTCTATGGTATCTTGCGTCTTGCCCTTGTTTTCCTCGGGCGCGGCGATGTCCATCGTGTACTCCGCGGAGCTTCTGTCCTCGGAATAGGCTACGGTGTAAGTGTAGTCGAACGTCCGCGTGAGGTTTTCCGTCGTGGGTTCCACCGCGGGGACCGTCGAATGGACGTATTTTTCGCTCTTGAGCGGCTGAAGAGAGGCGCCCGCGCTCAAAAACCAGACGTCGGAGATCATGGAGTCTTCGAACGCTTCCTCTGCCTCGTTCTTATAGAAATACCGCCCCGTGAGGGAAAGTTCGGTGTGCAGGTGGTAGGCGGCGTACGTCTTTCCGTTCAGGGAGAAGGTAGGATCGTCGGTGAGGGTCGTTTCGTAGGTGCCCGTATCGTACTCCACGGCATAATCGCCGCCATTGCTCTTGAAAGTGACGTCGTAGACGAGATGTTCATACGTCCCCGTAAGGTTCTCGCTCGTCGTCTTTGCATACCAGTTGGGGGAAAAGGAGAGCGCGACCGTTCCGCCGCAACCCGCAAGGAGCGCGAGCGGCGCGAGGGCGAAGAGGGAAAAGAAGCGTTTGGGTTTCATGTTTGCCTCCGTGGATTTACGTCGTTGAAAAACATTATACCACATTTTTTTGCGTTTGTAAAAATAAATCGGTGAAATATCCCGAAAAATTCCGAAAAGTATGCTATAATAAAAGAAAAATTGCGAGGAACCTATGACAAAGATCATCGGCGCCCCGACCTTGGACGATGCGCTCGAAGAACTCAGCGTGCAGGTCGTCGGATCGGAGCGGACGGGAAGAAGGTGCGTCGTCTTCTGTGAAGATAAACTGACGCTGCTTGCGGAGCGCGCCGTCGTGCGGAACACGGGCGGCACCTTTTTGAGCGAAGTGACGACGTTCGCACGCTTTCTTTCGGGCGAGCGCGCCGTCCTCTCCAAACAGGGCTCCGTCATGGCGATCTCTTCCATCCTCCGCGCCGAGGAGGGAAATCTTCATTGCTTCAAAAAGAATGCCGCGCAGGTCGTCTACGAGACGATCGCCCAGCTGCTCTCCTCCCGCGCGGATGCCGAACTTCTCAAAAAGAGCGCGGAGGAGACGGACGGCATGCTCCGCCATAAACTTTGCGATTTGGCGCTCGTCCTCGAAAAGTACGACGCCTTCCTCAAAGAAAAGGGCCTGCTCGACGAAAACGGCTATCTTGCCCTTCTTCCCGCGCGGATCAACGAAAAACTCAGGGGGGCGGACGTCATCTTCTTCGCCTTTCCTTCCTTTACGAAACAGGCGCTCGAGGGGGTCCGCGCCGCCTTATGTTCCGCTGAGAACGTGACGGGGATCTTCCTTGCGGGCAGGGGCGCCGCCTACACCAACGAGGCGGCAAGCGCGTTCCGCCGCATCGCGGAGGAGACGGGAACGGCCGAAGTCCGCATGCGGAAGAGTTCTCTCACGGGGGACGCCCTCGCGCTCTCGGAGGGGCTCTTCGACCCCGCCGTCTACGGCAAAGAGAGAAAAACGCCGCAGCATATCCGCATTTTCCGCGCCGCCGACGAGGCGGATGAGATGAATACCGTCTGCGCGCAGATCTGCCGTCTTGTGCGGGAAGAGGGGCTGCGCTTCCGCGATATCGCCGTACTGCTTCCCGACAGCGGTCGGCTGCAAAGCGCCGAGCGGGCGCTCGCGGGGTACAAAATTCCCTTCTTTTCGGACAGAAAACGCCCCTTCTCAGAACATCCCTTCTGCGCCTTTGTGCTTTCGCTCCTCGCCTGTGCGCACGACGGCGGGCTGCCCGAGTCGGTGGATGCGGCGGCGGCGAATGTCTATTTCGGCGAAGCGGACGAATACCGCAACTATCTTCTCAAATACGGAGGTTACCGCGGCGGCGTTCACCGCGAGATCAAGACGGGGGAACCCGTCAAGCATTTTTGCTATGAAACGCTCGTGCGCGCCCGCGAGAGGATGAAGGCGCTTTTGGGCCTCTTCCCGCGCGAGGGGAAGGGGAAGAAATATACCGACGCGATCCGCGCCTGTTACGACCTTGTCGGCGGAAAGGAGCGCACCGAAAAGCTCATGGAGAATTTCGCGGGCGCCGAGCGGGAATTTCTCGATCTTTCTCCGCTCGGGGGGGTGCTCTCCGAGATCGACTCTCTCGCCGCCGAAGAGCGGTTTTCCGCCTTTGAGTTCTCTACCATGCTCAAAAGCGGGCTGGACGCGCTCGAAATTGCCATGATCCCGCAGTCCGCGGACGCCGTGTTTTTGGGGGAAGCGGGCAAGAGCATGTTCGAGCGCGTTCCCGTGCTCTTCTGCCTCGGCATGGACGATTCCGTCCCGCATACCGCAGACGATACCGCCGTGATTTCGGACGGCGAGATCAAACGGCTCAAGAGCCTGTCGCTCGAGATCGAGCCCGCGATCGCCGTCGTCAACGCACGGGCGAGGGAGAGTTTATTTTTGAACCTCTGCGCCTTTTCGGGGGAGCTCTATGCGGGCTGCCCTTACCGCGTCAAGGGGGAGGAAGCGCGCCGCGGTACGGCGTTTCTCGACTTGGAACGGATGTTTTATCCCATACCCATGCCCGAGAACTACCCTTACGACAGCTGTGAAAGAACCCCCGCGCTCAAAAAACTTTCAAGGCTGCGGGAGGATGTCGAAGCGGGCAGGGAGAGCCCCGAGCGGTTTTCCTCGCTCTACCAAGCCCTTGTGTCGCGCGGCGAGCGGGAGACGGCGGACAGAATGCTCGGCGGCGGGCAAAAGGGCGCCGTGGGGGAACTTTCCGACCTGCTCTTTGCGGGGGAGATCTCGCCGACCCTGCTCGAAAGCTACTTTACCTGCCCCTATGCGGGGTTTGCGTCGCGCGGGCTCCGTCTGCGCGAGCGGGAAGAGCGGAGCGTCCTCGATACGGACACAGGGACCTTTGTCCATACCGTTCTGGAACGCCTCGCCCCCCGCTTCAACGAAATTTCGACCGAAGAGGAGTGCCGAAGCGTCGCCTGTGACGTTGCAAGAGAGCTCCTTTCTACGCCGCGCTACGCCCCCCTTTCGGACACGGGTGCGGGCGTTTATACGGCGGAGCGGCTGATCCGCGAGTGCGGCGAGGTGACGGCGGCATGTTACCGCCAGCTCGTCAATTCGCGCTTCCGCGTGCTCGATACCGAGAAAAAAGTCGATCTGCCTCTTCTGACGCTCAGCGGGCGGGCGGACCGCATCGACGCCGCCGACGGCTTCGTCCGCGTCATCGACTACAAGACGGGCGCCATCGACGACACGGCGACCGCCTACTATACTGGAAGAAAGTTACAGCTCGAGCTCTATCTTCTCGCCGTCTCAGGAGAACAGACCCCTGCGGGCGCCTTCTACTTCCCCGCGCAGGAAAATTTCTCGGAAGCCCCAGAGGACCGATACCGTATGAAGGGGTTCTTCATGAAAGAGGACGACGTTCTCACCCGCATGGACACCCTTCGGACGGAGGGCAAGAGCGCCTTCTACGACGGCGGGGGAAGATCGGAAAAGGGACTTCCCAAGGGCGAATTCGAGGATTTCCTCGGCTATTCCCTTCTCGTCTCCGACCAGGCGGTGCGGGAGATGAAGGCGGGGAATATTTCTCCCTCGCCCTACGGCGAGGCATGCTCGTACTGTAAATTCAAGGGCATGTGCGGATTTTCGGGGAGCGTGCGCAAGGAGAGCGCCGTGAGCCCCGCGGAGATCGTCAGGATCGTCAGGCGCGAAAGGGGGGAAGAAGAATGAAACTTACGGAAGAACAGGCGCGCGCCGTCCAAACAAAGGGGAAGGTCATCGTCTCTGCGGCGGCGGGGAGCGGAAAGACCGCCGTCATGATCGAGCGGCTTGTCGGGCTCGTGCTCGCGGGCGCGGATGTGAGGGAAGTGCTCGCCGTCACCTTCACCAAAAAGGCGGCGGCGCAGATGCGCGACCGTCTCCGCAGTGCGCTCTCCGAACGGCTTGCGCGGGCGGAGGGGGAAGAGCGGGAACGGCTCCGCATCCAACTTGCCGAACTTCCGCTCGCCGAGATCAGCACGATCCACGCCTTTTGCGGACGGCTCGTGCGGTCGAACTTTTTCCTCGCCGATACGGACGCCGCCTTCCGCATCATCTCTCCCGACGACGCCGAGGGGCAGACACTCAAAAACCGCGCCCTCGACGCCGTGTTCGAAGAGGCGTATGCGGCCAAAGACCCCGAATTTTTCAATCTTCTCGGCGTGTATTTCCGCAAGAAAAAGGACTTAAAGCTCAGGCGCATTCTTCTCTCCCTGCACGCAAGCATGCGGGAGACCGCCCACTGGCGGGAAGAGGCGCTTTGCGAAAGGGACAATTTCGGCGAAGCATGCGAGTATCTTGCCCAATGGTACCGTCGGCGGGCGGAACTTCTGTCCGCGCGGCTCGACGATCTCGGCGCATTCTTTGCGGAAAACAACCCGCGTGCGCTCGCGGTGGCGGCGGACGTCGTCGCGGCGTGCAACGCGCTTTCGGGAAAGACGCTCTTCGAGATGACAGAAATTGCTTCCGAGCCCATCAAGATCGGCGTCATGCCGCGCATGACCAAGGCGACGGGGGAGGAGCTTGCCGCACTCAAATATCTCTCGGGCGCGGGCAAGGCGATCAAGGCGATCTATGCCGAGCTCCGCGGGTTTTCCGACGAAGATACGGAGAAACAAGCGCAGGCGGACGCGGACGAAAGAAGGCGGGCGCTCTTTTCCCTCGTGCTCCGCTTCGACGACGCCTATGCCGCCCTCAAACGGGAGGCGAACGTGCTCGATTACAACGATCTCGAGCAGCTCACATTAAAAATTTTGGAAAATGAGGAGGCCCGCCGCGCCGTCCGCGCGAGGTTTACCTATCTTTTTGTGGACGAATATCAGGACGTCAACCGCATGCAGGAGCGCATTCTCTCCCTTCTTGCGGGGGAAGAAGTCTTCCTTGTCGGCGACAGTAAACAGGCGATCTACGGCTTCCGCGGGAGCAATTCGGCATTCTTCGAGGAAAAGCGCAGGGAATTTTCCGCGTTCGGGGGAGATCTGCCCCTCACGATGAATTTCCGCTCCGCTCCCGCCGTGATCGATGCCGTGAGCCGCGTCTTCGAGCCCCTCTTCCCGTCCTACGAACCCATGCGCCCGTGCGATCGGTTCGGGGAACACGCGGGCGGGGTGCTCGTCCATATCGTGCCCAAGGAAAAGAGTGAACCGAAAAAACTTTCCGTCTATTCCGTCACGGAAAGCACGGGCATGGATGCCCCCGATCAAATCGCGGAGCGCATTGCCGACATCATAGAAGCAGAGCTCGCACGCGGGGAGGAGGGCATCTTCGATGCGGACAGCGGCACCCTTCGCAAAGTCACGTTCGGCGACATTGCCGTCCTCGTCCGCAAGAATTCGGGGGAAATGGACAGGGTCGTGCGCGCGCTGAACGGGCGGGATATCCCCGTCTGCGCCTCCGCAAAGGTCAATGTGTGCGACTTCTTCGAGGTGCGGCTCCTCATCGACTGGCTCTCCTATCTCGACAATACGGAGCAGGACATCCCCATGGCGAGCGCGATGCTCTCCGCCGTCGGGGGATTGGATGAGGAAGAGCTTGCGGCCGTCCGTCTGCGCTTTCCCTCCGCCTACGCCTTCCGCACCGCCTGCAAGATGTATGCGGACAAGATGGCGGATCCCCTCTCGCAAAAACTTAAAACCTTTTTCCGTACGGCGGAAGCCCTCCGTCTCCGTGCACAGGCGCTTCCCGCTTCGGATATCTTAGGCTCACTTCTCGCAAGCGGGCTTGAGGCGCAGATCGCGGCGTCGGGAAGCGGCTCCATGCGCCTTTCGCGGGTGAGAAGGTTTCTCTCGGAGAGCGAGGGCATGAGCGTCCATGCCTTTCTCGCAAAGCTCAAAGCGATGGGGTACCGCCTCGATTACGCGGGCGGCGGGGGCGAGGACGCCGTGCAGGTGCTCACTATGCACGCGTCCAAGGGCTTGGAATTCCCCGTTGTCATTCTTGCCGACCTCGACGTCCCCTTCCATGGGGCGGACCGTGACGATGTGGTCTTTACGGAGCAGTTCGGCGCTGCGCCCGCTGCGTTCGGCGAGGACAGAGTCGCCCGCGAGACGGTGCTCCGCCGCGCCACCGTGAAATTGCAGGAAGAAGAGGAACTTTCGGGGGAGCGGAATCTCCTCTACGTCGCCATGACCCGTGCAAAATACCGCCTGCATCTGATCTTCGAAGGCAGGGAGCGTGCCGTCGATCCCGTCTTTGCGGACAGGCTCTCCGATCTCGTCGATCTCACATGCTTCGCGGACTGCGCTGCACCGCTTACATACGAGAGGGCGCCCATTGCCCGCCATGCGCTTGCGGGGAAGGGGGAGACGGCTTCGGTCGAAAAACTCCTCGCCCTCTACGAAAAGCCCTATCCCTACGAGAGCAGCGTCTGTCTCCCGCTCAAGAGCTCCGCGACGGGGCTCATGCGGGAGGAAAAATCGCACAGCGCTCCCGAAAAGAAGGAGCAGGGGGCGCACGGGGGGCATTCCACGGACGAGGGGCTCGCCTACCACGCTTTTTTGGAGCATGTTACATTCGGGCGTCCCGCCGCGGAAGAGCTCGCTCGGATGCGCGAAGAGGGGATCTTGAGCGAAGAGCAGCTTTCCCTTTTAAGTATTGAGAACCTGCAAGCGATCCTCGCGCTTCCGACCATGCGTGCGCTGGAGGGAAAGCGGATCTGGCGGGAGCAGACCTTCCTCATCGAACTTCCCGCTTGCGAAGTCATGGACACGGATGCCCGCGACGAGGTGCTCTTTCAGGGGGCGATCGACCTTCTCACCGAGGACGAGGATGGCTTTACGATCGTGGACTATAAGTACTCCGCCCGCGACGACGACAAGCTCCGCGACGCCTATGCGCTTCAGATCAAGCTCTACAAAAAGGCGGTCGCCCGCGCAATGAAGGTGGATGAAGGTACGGTCAAGGCGCGGATCGTCAACATCGCCCGCCTGCGCGAGATCGGAATGTGAGCGCATTCGACAATTTCAGACAAAATTTGTAAAAAAACTCCCGCACGGAAGGTCTATCCTTGTACGGGAGTTTTTGATATGACATATTTGGAATCTTTTTTGTCCGTCTTGGAACAGTTGCCCGACTGGTGGATCTTTCTTCCGCCCGCGCTGCTTGTCGCCGCGGCGATCCCGCTTGTCCTCTTCAAAAAGAGGGGGATCTACCGCCGTGTTGCCTTTGTTTTGGGGGCGGCGGCGTGCCCGCTTCTCCCCGAAGCGGGGGCGTTTTTCCTCTATGCGGGGCTCTATACCGTGTTCGCGTTTTGCCTCGATCTCCTCTTTCTGATCCCCAAGCGCAAGAGGGAGAGCCGTGCGGAGCGGATCTACCGCAAATTCAGGCCCGAGACGGAGCCCCTTCCCAAGAAGGAACGCCCCATGCCCCCCAAGGTGTGCTGCTACGATCTGCCGCCCGAGCCCGCCGAAGAGAGCGGCATGCGGCTGGAACACGTGACGGCGCTCCTCGAAAAGCTCAAAAAGGAAAAACTTGTTCCCGCCGACCGTTTGGAAGTGGAGCTCATCTCCCAAAATGTGGCAAGATTCAAGGACCGCCCCCTAACGGCGAGCGAGCGGGAATCACTCAGCGACGCTCTCTCGTCCGTACTGCGCTTCACGGCAAAATACAAACTTTGAATCTGGAAGCCTCAATAGATGTTGGAGATCGTGTTCACCGTGAGCGAAAGGAGTTTTCCCTTGCGGCGCGCCTGAGAGATGATCTCGGGCGTGATCCGCTCCCCCGCAAGCGCCACGGGATTGCCGTAGGCGTCGAACACGCTCCGCACCACCCTTCTCCCGAGAAGGTTTCTCCCGCCCGCGTCGTATGTTACGGTCGCGGGCGTTTTTCCGCTCTCCTGCACTTCCGTTTGATTGGGGTTCTCGGACATGGGTGTGTTGTTCTTCGTCTCTTCCGAAGAAACAGGGTTTTCGGGCATGGGTGCGGGCTCTTCTTCCGATTGCGGCGGGTTCTCGGACATGGGCGCGCCATTTTCCGCCAAGACGGGATCCTTTTTGCGGACAGACTTTGTGCGGCGTTTTGCGGGACGGGGACCCTCCGTGTAGACGATGACGCTCTTTTCAAACGCCGCCGTGTCGGCGGGATACCCCGTGCGGACGCCGTCCTTCACAACGACGATCACGGGTTCGCAGTCGCCGAAGAGCCAGTCGCCGACGACGCCGAGAGCTTCCCCCTTTTCCGTAAAGACCTGCGCGCCGATGGGGGCGGGCACGCCTGCGGGGGCGGGGAGATAGAGTTTGTTGACGATCAGTGCGTCTCCATTGGAGCGGATCGCGCGGGCGGGAAGATAAAATTCCTCCTCTTCCGTATCGGCGGCCGATAGGGAAGAGAGCGCCTTCATGTCCCGCGTCAAATACGCGCCCGTGACGTAGCCGAGCTGTTCCCCCGACGGGGAGAGTATGGATTTTCCGATGAGCGAAGAAAGTTGCATGATTTTCACCTCTTTGCCCTATGGTACGCGAAAAGTGCCCCCTCGGCGCAAAGAGATTTTGAAAGAAGAGGGCAGATTTTGTCGGTTGTTTCGCTTGTTTTTTGCGTCCTATCCTGTCATTTCGAGCAAGGCGCCCGCGGCGAACCGCCGCGGGCGCCGCCGTCGAGAAATCTCGGCATTCAAATGCGGTAGAGATCCCTCGACTTCGCTCGGGATGACAAA
>CANRIY010000051.1 GCA_947630775.1 uncultured Clostridia bacterium
TCCTGCCCGAGGGAGAGCAGAACGACCGCCATGCCCGTATCCTGGCAGAGGGGCATTTGTTCGCTTAGCGCGATCTTCTCGTTTTCCAAGACCGTCCCGAGGGCGAAGCGCGCGGCGCCTTCCTCTTGATCGAAGGCCCGCCGTAAGGCAATTTTACAGCTTTCCGTGAGCGTCAGCCCAGCCCGCCGCGCAAGACGGTAGACGGAAGCGGAGATCTCCGCGGTATCCAAAGTTCTCATGCCCCTATTATAGAAAGAATTTTGCGAAAAAGCAAGGTATTCTTTGGACTTTTCGGCGATTTCCTGCTATAATGGCGGCATGGATACCGAAAAGGACAACGGGCGGGAGCTCCTCAGGGAGGCGGGCGTCTCCTATTCCCTCGCCGCGGGGATGACGGTCGTTTTATCGTTCATACTCTCGCTCATTCTGCTGATGATCGGCGTCGGGGAGGAAGCGGAGGGGCAGGACTGGTATAAATATCTCGGCTTTCTCCTTGCGCAGGTGGGTTTCCTTGCCGCCGCCCTCTTTTTCTTTTGCCGGACGCACACAAGCGTGAAGAAGTTCTACCGCGGTTGCAAATGGTATTATTTTGCGGTCGCGCTCTTGTTGGAGTTCGGGCTCTTGTTTTCGCTGAGTTTTCTCAACGACTATTTTGTGAAGTTCCTCGGACTCTTCGGCTATAAACATCGCGACGTTTCCTTGCCCTCGCTCGACGGGTGGAAACTTCTTCCCGTGATCCTTGTCATCGCCCTGCTTCCCGCTGTTTTGGAGGAGACGGTCTTCCGCGGCGTGGTCTTCGGGGGCATGCAAAAGGGGGGCTGGGGAACGATTTCCGCCGTGCTCATTTCGGGCGCCCTCTTTTCGCTGTTTCACGGAAACCCCGAGCAGACGGTCTATCAATTTTTGTGCGGCGCCGCCTTTGCCCTTCTCGCACAGCGGGCGGGGAGCATCCTTCCCGGCATGCTCGCGCACTTTGTGAATAACGCGCTCATCTTGATCCTGAAATCGTGCGGGATCGACCTTTCCGCACTCCCGTTTGCGGGCATGGTTACCCTCTACGTCCTCTCCGCGGTCTCGCTCATCGGGAGCACGGTATGGCTCATTCTGCAAAAGAAGAACGTGCGCGGCGGCGTGAAGATGGGAAAAATCTTCTTTCTTGCCGCGGCAGTGGGGATCATAATTTGTTCGGTCGAATGGATCGTTATGCTGATCAAGGGGATCACGGGGATCACGGTATGATGAAGATCACGCTCGTCTGCGTCGGAAAACTCAAAGAGAACTATTGGCGGGACGCCTGCGCGGAGTACGAAAAGCGGCTCTCCCGCTTTTGCAAGCTCGAGATCAAAGAACTGCCCGAGCGACCTTCCCTCAAAGAAGAGGGGGCGGAGATCCTTAAAAATTGCCGCGGCTTTACGGTCGCCCTCGCCGTCGAGGGGAAGAAAATGGATTCGGAGCGATTTGCGGCGCTAATCAAACAAAAGCGGGACGAGGGCGCCGAGATGACCTTTGTGATCGGTTCGTCCTGCGGGCTTGACGGGGCGGTGAAAGGGGCGGCGGACGAGAAGATCTCCTTCTCCGAACTGACCTTTCCGCACCAGATGTTCCGCGTCGTGCTTCTCGAGCAGATCTACCGCGCGTTCATGATCGGCGCGGGCGCGGAGTATCACAAGTGACATAAAATGGTGTGTGGAAGTCTTTGAGGAAGTCGCCGCCTTTTATGACCGTTTCCGCGGCGAAAAGCTGATCTACGGGAGAAGCGAAGAGGGCAATCCCCTCTATGCCATGCGGGTGGGGAAGGGCGAGACGCTCGGGATCTCCCAATACGCCATCCATGCGCGCGAGTGGATCACGGCGCTCCTTGCGCTCGAACATGTGCGCTTCGGCGTGAGAAAGGGGAGCGTGTGGGTGCTCCCCCTCACCAACCCCGACGGTGTGCTGCTTGCGACGGAGGGCGCGGGGCGGATCTCCGAAGGGCGGCGGGCGCGGCTCCTTTCCCTGAACGAGAGCGGCGATTTTTCGCTCTGGAAGGCAAATGCCGAGGGCGTGGATCTCAATGTCAATTTCCCCGCCCGCTGGGGCACGGGGGCGAAAAACGTGTTTTCTCCTTCGGCGGAAAACTTTGTCGGGAACGCGCCTCTCTGCGCAAAGGAGAGCCGCGCGCTTGCGGAGTTTACGAAAAAGGTCTGCCCGCGGTTTACGGTGAGCTGGCACACCAAGGGCGAAGAGATCTACTGGCGGTTTCACCAGCCTCTTTTGCGGCGCATGCGGGATAAAAAGCTCGCAAAGGTCCTCTCAGAGGAGACGGGTTACCCCTTAAAGGACGCCAAGGGCTCCGCAGGGGGATATAAAGATTGGTGCGTAGAGACCTTAAAGATCCCCGCGTTTACGGTAGAAGTCGGGCGGGACGGCCTTTCCCACCCCCTCGGGCGGGAGGATCTTCCCGAGATCATACAAAAAAATATCGGCGCGGTCGCGCGCCTTACGGAAGTGTTCTGAAATGGAAGAAAAATTCATGCGGGAAGCGTTGCGCCTCGCGAAAAAAGCGAAGGAGCTCGGCGAAGTGCCCATCGGCGCGGTGGTCGTGTCGGAAGGGAAGATCGTCGGGCGGGGATACAACCTGCGCACGAAATTGCAGATGGCGACGGCGCATGCCGAGATGCGGGCGATCGACAGGGCATGTAAAAAACTGAAATCGTGGCGGCTCGAGGATGCGGAGATCTATGTGACCCTCGAACCCTGCCCCATGTGCATGGGGGCGATCTTGAACAGCCGTATCGCGCGGGTGTACTTCGGCGCATACGAGCAAAAGGGCAGGAGCCTCACTGCGGAGCTTGCGGCGGCGAATCTCCTCAACCACACCGCCGAGGTAACGGGGGGGATCATGGAAGCGGAGTGCTCGGCGCTCTTAACGTCCTTTTTTACGGAAATGCGCCAACGCGAAAAAGCAAAGAAGGGAGAGAATAAGGAATAGCAAGAGATGTCTCGACACGTGCCCGCGCTGATTGCGCGGGCACGGCTCGACATGACAATATGGGTGGTGGAGAGATCCCTTGGCGCCCCTTGTAGGGGAGCTGTCACCGCCGTTTTTGCCGTGCCCCCGCGTCATTCTGAGCCTTGCCCCGTCGTCCTCATCCCGAGGCGAAGCCGAGCGGATCTCATAGACCTACGGGCGTCTGTACTTATGAGGGGATTCTCTCGCCCCTTACAGGGCTCGGAATGAGGGGACACCGCCCCCACGGTTTTACGGCTCAGGATGACGCCGCCCCACCCGTCCCTGTTTTCCTCAAGGGGGAGCCAAGAGCGAGGGCTCTCTCAAATCAAAGTTTCATACTCCGCGTAGAGCAGATCGGATTCGTCATGGAGTGCGTTCAGACGCGCGGTGATCTCCATGACTTTTTTATAATCGGCGGCGCATGAGATCAGCTGTTCGTTCAGCTCCGCCTCTTCTTGCTCGATGGATTCGAGCCGCGCCTCGATCTCCTTGGTGCGCACCCGCCGCTGTGCTTCTCTTGAGCGCTCCTCCCTGCTGCGGAAGCCCTCACTCTTATGCGGGGCTTGGTTCTCGGACATGGGTGGGGGAGAAACCGTCTTACGCGTCTGTAAAAAGTCGGAATAGCTGCCGTCGAAGAAGGTGAGCCCGCCGTCCTCGAGGAGCAGGACGCAGTCCGCGACGGATTCGATGAACCGCCTGTCGTGCGAGACGAAGAGGACGGTGCCGTCGAGCACGCGTTCCTCGGGGTCGAGGTCGGCGTTCTCCTGATCGTAATAGGCGAAACGGGCGAATTTGCCGTAATGCACGCGGGGGTCTTTGGAGAGCAAAAATTTCAGAAGGGTCGTCTTACCCGTGCCGTTATCGCCCACAAGGGCGCATTTTCTGCCCCGCATCAGGGTGAATTTTGTGTTTTTGAGAAGGAGCTTCCCGCCCGCAAAAAGGTCGAAATTGTCTGTTTCGATGACTTTTTCGTACGGCTTTTCGTCGTAGGAGAACACAAAACGGGGCGGAGGAGGGGGGAGGACGGGCTTTTCGATGAGCTCCATGCGCTCGAGCTTGTTCACCCGCGAGAGGGCGGACTTCGCCGTCGTCGCACGAACGATATTTTTGTCGACATACGTCTGCAGTTTGGCGATCTCCTCCTGCTGGCGTTCATATTCCCGCTCGAGCTCCTTCACGCGCTCTGCCTTTAAGATCTTATAGCGGGAGTAGCCGCCCTTATAGGAGACGAGCTTGCCGTGTTCCAGCTCGAGCGTCCTCGACGTGAGACGGTCAAGAAAATACCTGTCGTGCGAGACGACGAGAAGGGCTCCGCGGAAGGAGGAAAGGTAGTCCTCGAGCCAAAAGAGCGTCTTGACGTCGAGATGGTTGGTGGGCTCGTCCAAGACGAGAAGCTCGGGCGACTCCAAAAGAAGACGGCAGAGTTTGAGTTTCGTCTTTTCGCCGCCGCTCATGGTTTGGATGGGGCGGTCGTAAAAATCCCCGAACCCCATGCCGCCGAGCACGGTATTGATCCTGACGCGGAAATTGTAGCTGTCCCGCGCGGCGATCTGTTTGTTGAGACTCTCCGCCCGTGCGGAAAGAACGCGCAGATCTGCATTCGGCGCGCTCATTTCTCTTTGGGTCTCTTCGAGGCGGGAGAGCAGGCGGATGTCCTCGGCAAAAACTTCTTCCATGGCGGAATATACCGTACCCATGCCCGCGAACCCACCGCTCTGTTCGAGGTATCCGACCGTACATCTTGCCTTTCTCGTCACCGTGCCCACGTCGGGGGTCAGGAGCCCGAGGAGAAGGCGCAGGACGGTCGTTTTTCCTTCGCCGTTCCCGCCCAAAAAGCCGACCCGTTCCCCTTCGCTGAGCTCAAAGGAGACGTCCTCGACGACGGGGTCGCCCGTATATCCGAATGTGACGTGATCGAAACTGACAAGCATAGGTTTTTCTCCGAAAGAGATACTGTAAGTATGAAGACAATGCTGACCGATGTAAGGCGGCTCGAAGAGGAACTCAAAGCTGCAACCCCTTCCGACTGCGCCAAGCTCACAAAGAAACTGGTGCGCCTGAAGGCGGATATGATGGAAAAGTAAGAAGGTTATGTGTCCCAATCGGGAATATAGGCGGGATCGGCGCTTTCTGCACCTTGCGCGAAGAGGTTTGTGAAGCCGAGGGCGAGGGCGTAATCCAAAACTTTGGCGTATTCCCTGTCGGTGACGCGGCGGTGGAGTTCGGGGAAGCCCTCGATGTCGCCCATGGGGGTGTATTGCCGCATGAGCGAGAGGGGAACGTCTGTCCCGGCGAGTTCTTTGATCGTATCAAGCACCCGTTTGCTGTCCTCGGTGTGCGAGGGAAGCACGAGATGCCGCACCGCCATACCCCGAATGAGCTGTCCGTCCGC
The DNA here is from genome assembly GCA_947630775.1 of uncultured Clostridia bacterium. Classification (GTDB taxonomy): domain Bacteria; phylum Bacillota; class Clostridia; order Christensenellales; family Borkfalkiaceae; genus Gallimonas. The sequence goes on from CANRIY010000051.1 coordinate 5,385, forward strand.
AAAGACGGGCTCTTTTTTTGCCATGAAGGAGACCGCCTTCCGCGCGACGGCGGGGTAGTCCTCCCGCCCCGTGTATTTTTTCGCAAGAAAGGGATCTGCAAACTTGAAATCGGGCAGATAGACGTCGATGTAGGGGTCGATCTCGCCGAGCGCTTCCTCCGTGACATACCCGCCCGAATTGAACACGACGGGCACCTTCGGACGGCAGAGTTTCAGGGCGGCGGCGACATAGGGAATGACATGGTCGGCCGTCACAAGGTCGATGTTCTCCGCGCCCGCCTCTTCGAGGGAGCGGAAGAGTGCGCCGAGCTCCGCGGGGGTCATTGGTTTGCCCTTTTCGGCGCGGGAGACTTCGAAATTTTGGCAGAAAACGCATCGGAGGGAACAGCCCGCAAAAAAGACCGTCCCGCTCTTCTGACGGGGGGAGAGGAAGGGCTCTTCAAACGGGTGAAGATATGCCTTCGCGACGGAGATCCCCTTCACTCCGCACGCGCCCGCCCGTATCTCTCTGTCCACCCCGCACCGCACGGGGCAAAGATCGCATTGCATAGGGGGATTATAGCAAGGTTTTTTGAAAAAGTCAATGAGAAGCCGCGCCGCAGGGCTTTTTTCATGCTTTTTGGCAAAAAATCTTGCAAATTTTCCGTCCCTGTGGTATACGGATTTTGCCACACAATTTCATATTTTTCTCATGCACGGCTACACTGGCATTTATGTATCCTTTTATCCATGTACAAGGAGAAATTGTGTGGCAACAATGACGGGATACTCAATGCGGGCGTTCCATCATTGGAATGCCCTTATTTTGCCGTCTTTCTCGGCGCCCCCCATTCGTCACGGCGAGGGCAGCCGTGCCACCTTCCCCCCCGAAGGGGGAAGGCTTTATCTTGTCATGTCGAGCGTAGTCGAGACATCTCTACCGCATTTGAATGCCGAGATTTCTCGACGGCGGCGCCCGCGGCGATTCGCCGCGGGCGCCTTGCTCGAAATGACAGGGGGTGGGGAAGGGCGGGATGACGCGATTGTCCCCTCGCTGCCCCTTTTAGGGGAAGTGGCCCGCAGGGCCGAAGGGGTTTTGGGGAACCCCTCAGTCGCGCAAGGGCAGCGCGACAGCTCCCCTGAGAGGGGAGCCGAGAGGGCGGGGCAACGGCAGCCGTGCCACCTTCCCCCCGAAGGGGGAAGGCTTTATCTTGTCATGTCGAGCTTGTCGAGACATCTCTACCGCTTTTCTTGTCCGAGATTTCTCGACGGCGGCGCCCGCGGCTACTTTCCGCGGTCGCCTTGCTCGAAATGACAGGGGGGGAGGGCAGAATGACGCGGGGGAGGGGCGCCAAGAGGGGAGCCGAGGGAAGCACAGACAAGGTTTTTATGGTATATTGAAAAAATATGCTTGGTTTTGCTCGAAATGTGTTCATTTATGATTTTTTCATGTGAAAATTATAAAATTTGTGCATTTTCATAAGCAATCATGTAAAGTTTTTGGTTCGGGGTTGACAAATTGCTCAAAATGTGATAATATAACTCATAGAATTTGATAAAATTATACATTGTTCGTTGCGTTTGACATCGTTTGGGAACGCCTGACGCCTGATGGATCGGTGCGGGATCTTGCCCCCATGGGGGCAGTTTGTCATACATATGACAAACCGAAAATCTTAACATGGAAAAATAAAAAAGCTGGAGGAACAGAATGAAACTTTTTAAGAAGGCCATCGCAGTTGCCATGGGATGTATGTTCGCTGTGTGCGGGTTTGCGGGCTGCGGACAGAGGGACGACGGACCGCCGCCGCTCGATTTGGACCCCGACGATATCATCGTCGATCTGGACCCGAACACCGAGGGAACAATTTCGCTCGGCTACAAGAACGAGAACAATGAGGACAAGATCGCGCAAAAGCTCGCGGAATCGTTCAACCGCAAATTCCCGAACGTCACCGTCCAGCTCACGGCATTTACGGGGGAGACCTCGACCGCGATCGACAGGCTTTACCGTGCGGGCGAGATGCCTGACGTGTTTTTGACCAACTCGTTCGACATGCTTGCGATCGATGCGAAATACGAAAATCTGCTCCTCGACCTGAATCTCTTCATCGAAAAGGAAGAAGCGGCGGGCTTATTTAACCGCAACGACTACTATTCGACATGGTGGAAGCTCGGGCAGAGGAATTTCGACGGCCCGCAGTTTATGGTGCCGCGTGCGGCGGACAGAGTCGTCGTGCACTATAATAAGCAGAAAATCAAGGAAGCCGAAGCGGCGATCGGGGAAGACATCCTCGTACACATCAAAAACGGCTGGACGTGGGATGATTTCAACAAAGTATGCGCGCTTCTGAAAAAAGCCAACCCTTCGGCCTACATTGCCGACAGCAACATGGACTGGGAAGCAGTTTACAATCCCATCCTCACCTATTTCGGGGCAAAATATTTCGACGACGCGGGCGAGCTCGCGATCGATTCTCCCGAGACCAAAAGGGCGCTCGACTTCATCAAGGGGTGGGTCGATAACGGATACGTCGCCCCGCCCAACGGCGGCCAAGCGGCAGACTTCGACTACGGCAGAGGATACATGCACTTCCAGTCCCGTGCGGTCTCCACGACGCTCGACATGCTCAAGACCCGCGTCTGGTCGACCCTTCCCGCAGATACCGACTGGTCGGAATACTATGACGTCGTCACGATGCCCGTGTTTGCGGATAAGCCCCTCATCGGCGTCGGTGCGGCGGGCTACTGCGCGAGCGCGACGGCGAAAGATCTGAACCTCGTCTGGCAGTTCATGAAGCACATTGCGTCCAAAGAGGGGCAGAACGCGATCGCGGAGATCTCGAACCTTGTACCCATCCGAAAGGATATGGCGGATTACACCGATCCCTCCAACAGATGGGGGGTGGGGTATGAGAAGTTCAACCTCTCGGCATTCACCTATAATTCGGGCAGTACGGACGAAGAGGAAAACTGGAACTGCTACACCGATTATTTCCTGAAAAAACCCGCGAAGTACGCAGTGAGCCTGAACGACCTCTTCGGGGGCTATCTCATCGAGGCATACGCAAACGGCGACAGATCGTACGAATTGGTGATGAGTACGCTCGCGACCCGCGTGCAACAGACATTGAGACGTTGACGGAGGCAGCATGAAAGCACGGAAAGAGGCGGACGAAGCCGTAATTCTAACCGATGTACCGGCGAGGCGCCGCGAAAATAAATTCTTTACGCCTCGCCGCCGCCGCATGCTGACAGGCTGGCTGACGGGCGTGCTCTTTGCGCTGCCCGTCATACTCGGCGTTCTCATTTTCACCTATTATCCCGCCATTCAGGCGTTCGTTTCGAGCTTTACGAAGGACGGCGAGTTCGCGGGGATCTACCATTACGAGACGATCTTTGTCTACGACCCCGATACGTGGCCCGTATTCGGGAATACTCTTCTCTACGCGCTCGTCTCCGTTCCCTTCTCGCTCGTCCTCGGATATTTCCTCGCGCTTGCCGCGAACTTCAAAGTCAAGGGCATTGCGCTCTACCGCATCTTATTCTATCTGCCCGTCGTCATCCCCGGGGTCGCGAGCGGCCTCCTTTTTGCGCACATGATGGCGAGCCTCAACTCCAACGGCGTCTTCAATATGATCCTGCACTCGATGGGGCTCGGCGAGCTTCCCTTCTTCGAGGAAGCCTCTACGTCCATGCTCTCGCTGCTCTTCATGAGCGTATGGACGACGGGCGGCAGCATGATCATCTGGCTTTCGGCGTTCAAAAATATCCCCTCTACGCTGTATGAGGCGGCGAAGCTCGACGGGGCGAATGCATGGGATTGCCTCGTGCATATCACGATCCCGATGAGCACGCCCCTCATTTTCTACAATCTTGTGACGGGCGTGATCGGCGCGTTGCAGTGCACGACGCCTCTCGTTATCGTGGGGGACCGCTTCGGAACGGCGGGCGGCGGCGCGGGAAACGCCATCTACTTCATTTCGGTGAAGATCCTCAACGAATTCGGGTATACCTTCTATGAATACGCCTCGGCGCTCGCCATCGTGCTGTTCGCGGTCGTGGGCATTTTCACGCTGATCTTGTTCAAGACGTCGAAATGGGTCTTCTACGGGGAGGAAAAGTAATGAAAAATACCTATCTTACCGAAAATACGGCCCCGACCGAAAATTCCGTCCTTACCGAAAGCGCGGCTCCTGCCGAACATGCCGTTCCGACCGAAAATGCGGCCCCGGGCGGACATGCGGCGCTTAGCAACGAACGCAACCGTTCCGCCCGCCGCCAGCAGTTGACGGTCAGGATCTTTCAGTACATTTTGCTCACCGTCCTTGCGGTCTTTCTCTGCCTCCCGTTTCTGTTCATGGTATTCCAGAGCGTCATGCCCGAACCGCAATTTCAGGCGGGGCAGATCCTCCCGACGTCCTTTACAGGGCTCGGCTATGTGAAGCTGTTCTCCGAACATAACTATCTCACTTACTTTTTGAATACGCTCGTCATCGTGGGATTCAATGTGATCGCGATGCCGCTCGCTTCTTCTTTCTGCGCCTATTCGTTTGCGCGGCTGAAGTGGCGGGGGAAGGAGCTCGTGTTCGCATGCGTGCTCTCCACGCTCATGATCCCCGGGGTCGTGACGCAGATCCCCCTCTTTTTGATGTTCTCGAGCTGGGGCTGGACGAACACGCCGTGGCCGCTCACCATCCCCACGCTGTTCGGCGGCGGGGCGATCAATATCTTCCTGTTCCGCCAGTTCATGCGGGGCATTCCGATGGAGCTTGAGGAAGCGGCGAAGATCGACGGCGCGAACGCGTTCCGCAGATGGTTTTCGATCACGCTCCCGCTGTGCGTTCCCATTCTGCTGTTTGTGGCGGTGGGGGCGTTCGGCTCCAGCTGGGGAGATTATTTCCAGCCCATGTTCTATTTTACCGACCCCAAAAAGTTCACGCTCGCCTACACGGTGTATAAAATTGTGGTGCTCGACGGAGTAAAGGTGAACTCGGTGGCAATGGCGGCCGGGGTGTTTATGTCGGTTCTTCCCGCACTGGTCTTTTTCCTGCTTCAGCGCAAGCTGATAGACGGAATTATGGTCGGCGCGGTAAAAGGATAAGAAAGGGAATTATGAAAGGAGGAAACATTATGAAGCTAAGAACAAAAAGCGGACTTTGGGCAGTTGTGCTCTCTGTGGTGTTTGCGCTCACGCTCATCGCAGGCATATGGCTCGCCTTGCCCGCGAAAACGACGCACGCGGACGCCGAAACCGGCCTCGTGCCCCTTTACGGCGAAGAGCTCGCTCAGAATCCGTCGTATCATGCGCATGATCAGGGCGGCGGATCTGCGGTATTTTGGGATGCGACACCCACCCAAATGCGTATTCACTTTAAGTATGTG
>CANRIY010000052.1 GCA_947630775.1 uncultured Clostridia bacterium
TGGGCAGGGGCGGCATCCGCAAGGCATACAGAACGGGGCAGGGCAACATCGTCATCCGCTCCAAGTGCGAAATCGAAGAGCACGGCACGGGCGCAAATACGCGCTCCCGCATCGTCGTCACCGAGATCCCCTACCAGGTCAACAAAGCGCAACTCGTGGTGCAGATCGCGGACATGGTCAAGGATAAGCGCGTCGAGGGCATCTCGGACATCCGCGACGAGAGCGGCAGAGAGGGCCTTCGCATCGTCATCGAATGCAAGAAGGACGCCAACGCGCAGGTCGTCCTCAATACGCTGTATAAGCATACAAACCTTCAGATCTCGGACGGCATCATTCTCCTCGCCCTCGTCGAAAACGGCACAGAGCCCAAATATCTGAGCCTGAGGGACATTCTCTACTACTATCTCGAGCACCAGAAGGAAGTCATCCGCCGCAGGACGAAGTACGACCTTGCCAAGACGGAAGAGCGTGCCCACATCGTCGAGGGGCTCGTTCTGGCGCTTGCCAATATCGACGAAGTCATCAAGATCATCAAGGAGAGCTCCGATAAAAACGACGCTTGCGAGAAACTCACCACCGCGTTCGAGCTCTCGGACCGTCAGGCAAACGCTATTCTCGAAATGCGCCTGCAGCGCCTCACTTCTTTGGAAGTGGAAAAGCTCAAAGAAGAGCTCGAACAGCTCCGCCTCACGGTCGCCGATCTCAAAGATATCCTCGCGAACGAAAACAGGGTCCTGCAGATCATCCGCGACGACCTCCTCGCGATCAGGGCGAAATATCCCTCCGAGCGCAAGACGGAGATCTCCGTGGACTTCGGCGACATCGAGGACGAGGACCTCATCGACGAAGAGGACGTCGTCATTTCCATGACGGCGGGCGGGTACGTCAAACGGATCCCGCTTGCCGAGTACCGCGCACAGGGCCGCGGCGGCGTGGGGATCACGGCGCATAAACCCAAGGAGGACGATCTCATCTCGGATATGTTCGTCTGCTCCACCCATGTGCCCATACTCTTCTTCTCCAACCTCGGGAAGGTGTATTCCATGAAGGGCTACATGATCCCCGAGGCAAACCGTCAGGCGCGCGGGAGAGCGATCGTCAACCTTCTGCCCCTATCGGCGGGGGAGAGGATCGCGGCGGTGCTGCCCGTCCTTGCGAACGAGGCGGGATACCTCATCATGGCGACGAAGAACGGCCTCGTGAAAAAGACGCCGACGAGCGAGTTCGACCGCATCATGAAGAGCGGGAAGATCGCGATCAAGATCGTGGAAGGGGACGAGCTCATCGCCGTGCGGTATGTCAAAGACGGGGACGAAGTCATGCTCGCTTCCCATTCGGGCAAGTGCATCCGCTTTGAGGAGAGCGACGCCCGTCCCATGGGCAGAGACACGATGGGCGTGCGCGGCATGAATCTCGAAAATGACGACAGGGTCGTGGACATGGTACCCATTAAATCGGGCTACGACATTCTTACCGTCTCCGAAAACGGGTACGGAAAGCGCACGGATCCCGAGGAATACAGGCTGCAATCCCGCGGCGGAAAAGGGATCAAGGCGGGCGTGTTCAACGAGAGAACGGGCGCCCTTGTCGGCATGAAACTCGTCTCCGACGCGGACGATGTGCTTCTCGTCACGAGCGCGGGCGTCATCATCCGCATGCATGCGGACTCCGTCTCGACGATCGGCAGGAACACGCGCGGCGTGCGGCTCATGAACGTGCGCGCAGGTGCGATCGCGACTGTCGCCGTCACCGACCGCGACGATTCGGCGGAGGTGGAGGCCCCCGAGGAGACCGCCGCCGACGTCCCCGAGGAAACAGAAGAGTAATTTCGCTCGATTTCTTTATGAAAGTCCGCCCTATTCGGGCGGACTTTCAAAATAAATACGAGCGAGGAATGTAACGCATATGGGATATTGAGTCACAGTCTCGTTCGCTTGTCACAACATGAAGTCGAAGGGGTTCGACAACTTGAGTGCGCTGCCGCAAAAGCGTGGTTTTGCTTCGCGCAGTAATTTAGAATAAAGGGCACCCTTGGCTTCCCGTGCTACCGCGTCATCCTGCCCCGCGCGCCCGTTGTCATGTCGAGCTTGTCGAGACATCTCGGGCGCGAAGTTATGCGGGTCTCTATCTGCGTGAGATAGGTGGCGCGCGAAGCGCGTCAGGTGGGGGTTGACCCATTTACCTTATCCCCCCATCCGTCACGGCTTGCGCCGTGCCACCCTCCCCCCGAGGGGGTAGGGCTTGCGGGACCCTTGGCTCTCCTCTTAGGGGAGCTGGCGCGCTGTCCTTGCGCGACTGAGGGGTTTTCTGACGCCGAGTTTCCGAGAACCCTATCCCCCGTTGCGTGGGTACTTCCTCTTTTAGGGGATTGTCCGAAGCATATGGGCAACTGCCAAAATAATTTTTGCGCCAAAGATTGATAATCTTTGGCGCAAAAATTATTCTAAAAGGGGTAACGAGGGCATCGGGCATTTACCGATAAAGCGCGTCAGTCGGAACGCCGAGCACGGAAGCGATGACAAAAACTTCTTTGTCTGTTGCGATCCGCAGCTGTCCCTCGAATTTGGAATAACTCGTCGGATTGATATCCAATCCCGCGAGTTGCAATTGTGCGATGAAGTCCTTTTGCTTGAACCCGCGTTCTCTTCTCATTCGCTCCACATTGCGGCCAATCATATTGCAAGACCCATATTCCTTCTTTCGGAGTTTCATTCCATCCCCATATTATATTTCTTTTTTGGAATTTTATCATGAAAATCCCTTGACATAATTCTGTTTTGGAATTATAATGAGATCATTAAAAATCTTTTCACAGGAGGACAGTATGAAACACAGGCATTTATTTGGAGCGGCGGCTCTTCTCCTTTGCGGGCTCTGCGTCGGTCTTGCAGGTTGCGGGGGCGCGGGAACGAAGGTCGACGCCGAAACATGGAGCGCGGCATTTGACAATTTGGACAATTATACGATCAGCGTGGAGGGGGCAATCAGTATAAAGGTTGCAGATGATATGGTTCAGCTTTATAATCCGGGAACAAGCATCATTGCCAGCGCCAAGAACGATGAATATTATTTGTCTTATCGCGAAGGCGAGTGGGAAAAGCGGAACGACGACGATGTCCTATATCAAAGCATAACGACCGGATATAACTTGATGTTATCGCTGCTCAAAGACAGCTATGAGGAATTTACTTTCAAAGACGGTCAGTATCAGTGTGAAACGCTCACGTTGAATACTGAAGCGGGCGGAAGAGATGTCTCCATTACAATGAATCATATCGCGGTTACCTTCGACAACAAAGTGCTCAAAGAAATCACGTTTGGTATGGATCCCGTTGAGGGGAATCCCAATCCGTCCGTTGCAGCGGATGCAACCGCGAAGATCTCGGAGTTCGGAACGACGACGATCGAACTTCCGGCGGAATACACGGACAAAACAACTAAGGGATAAGAAATCGGGCCTCCTGCCGACGTACGCTTCTTTGAAAGGGCAGGTAACGCCCCCTCCGTGGGAGGGGGACTAAGGGGGTGGGGCGAGTATAATTATACCCACCTTAGTCACCTGTGGTGACAGCTTCTCTTTAGGAGGAGCCTTTCAGCCCCCCCCGATCACCCCGCTCCGCCATACGCAAACAAAAAAGACCTCCTTCGTGGAGGTCTTTTGAATGTACAAAGCGCAGGAGCAAAAATTCACTCCATAAAATCGGTCAAAATTTGGTTCTGCACATAGAGGTAGGGGTCCTTGATGCGGGTGCGGTCGCCGTCCGTCTCGAAATAGGGACGGTTTTTCGTATAGGCGGCGGCAAAATCCTCTTTCCAGTCGCTTCCGAACGCTTTTTTGTATGCTTCGGCGGAGATCCCCTCGGCGGTGCGGAGCGCAAGCATGACAAATTCGAACTTCGCGTCCTGCGCTTCCACCTTCTCGCTCTCGATGACGGGAAGAAAGCCCGAAAGGATGCACTTCATGTATTCGTCGAGGTCGAAGGTGTTTGTAAACCGTCTCCCGTAGAAGAAACTGCTCGCCGAGACGCCGAAGCCGATATATTCCCCCCGCCGCCAATAGTTGAGATTGTGGCGGGATCCATACCCCTTTTTGCAGAAATTGCTCACCTCATAGCGGGAAAATCCGTGCTCTTTCAAAAGCCCGTAGCCGTAGTCGTAGAGGGCGCGGACCTCGTCGCCGTCGGGGAGCTCACCGTTGAGATAGTCGGTGTAGATGGGGGTGCCGTCCTCGGGCGTGAGCGCATACATGGAAATGTGCTTCGCCCCGCTGCCCACGGCGACCTCGATCGTCTTTCTCACGTCCTCTTGCGTCTGTCCTTTGAGTCCAAGCATGACGTCCGCCGAGAAGTTCTCTCCCTTGAGAAGAGAGGTGCAATAGAGATAGTCGCGGACGTTGTGGATCCTGCCCAAATTTTCGAGCTGAGCGTCGATGGCGGTCTGAAGCCCCACGGAAAAGCGGTTGATCCCCGCCCGTTTGTAGGTCGCGATCTTGGTTTCCGAGACGGTGCCGGGATTCATTTCGATGGTGATCTCGGGATCTTTGGAGAGATGAAAGCACTGTTTGATCTGCTTCATCGCGCCGTAGATGTACTTCGGGTCGATGACGGAAGGAGTCCCGCCGCCGAAATAGACGGTGTCGAAGGTCTCCTTTTCGAGTTCCTTCCCCCGCATCTCAATTTCCTTGTAAAGGCACGCCATGTACGCCTCGGCGAAGCCCAGACGGTTGGGAAACGATGTAAAATCGCAGTAGGTGCATTTCTGCTTGCAAAACGGAATGTGAAGATAGATCCCGGACATGGGTGCCTCCTTTTTTGTTTGCCTGCCCCCTGTTGTCGGGTGAGGGGTTATACCTGCCCCCTTTCCAAGGGGGCGGGTGGCGCGCCGTCCTTGGCGCGTCGGGTGGGGGTTATAATTCCAAATGGTTCCAAATATCTTGACAAACGCCCTTAAAGTTGGAATTGACTTCCTTATCGGAATATCGGAGAACGGTGTAGCCCAAACTTTCGAGAAACGCATCGCGAACCCTGTCTTGTTCTTCTGTGGGTGATTCGTAGTGTTGCGCACCGTCCAATTCGATCACGACGCCAAGCTCTGCGCAACAAAAATCCACAATATAATGGTGTATCACCTTTTGTCGTGTAAATTTCACGGGCAAAGTATTCAAAAACCGATACCAAAGATTTTTTTCTTCCTTTGTCGGATTTTTTCGCAAAGATTTTGCGTTTTCGACGAGGTTTTGATTTCGGATCTTAGTATGCATATATTCAACCCCCACCACCACCTGCGGCGGAGCCGCCCCCTTCAAAGGGGGCAGCTAATTCCCACCACCCTCTACGCGGGAGCCGCCCCCTTCAACGGGGGCAGCTAATTCCCAACACCTTTTTAAGGGGGCAGTTATCACCCCTGCCATAAATATTTTGAAAGGTCGACGTAGCCGTCTACCACTTCCACACCCTCGGCGCGCAGAAGGGACGCCTGCACGTCCGGACCGCCGAACGCGAACGCGGGCGCGAGCCGCCCCTCGCAGTTGACGACGCGGTGGCAGGGGACGATCACGGGCGTAGGGTTGCGGTGGAGGGCATTGCCGACCTGCCGTGCCGCCCTCGGATGCCCGATCGCATGAGCGATCATGCCGTAGGTGACGACCTTTCCCCGCGGCACGGTTTTTAAGTATTCATAGACAGATCGATCGAAAGTCATTGGTTTTCCCCGTGTAAGGGTTTCCCCTCACCCTCTCGCCATCCCCAAGGAAAGGCTCTAAGAGGGGCGCCAAGCAACCCCCACCTTACGCGCTTCGCGCGCCACCCGCCCCCTTCAAAGGGGGCAGGTTTTTGCCCCCTCCGTGGGAGGGGGTAGGGGGTGGGGCGAGTTCCAAATTACGGCGCGTGGCGGGGTCTCCCTGCCTAAGCGCACTCAATTTGGTACCCTACGGGAGCCTTACTGTCCTTGCATAGCGATTTTCGGAGCGACCCGATTGATGCAGGAGGAAGGTTCGCTCGTTCATTTCTTTTCGAAGCCCCGCGAGATCCTTCGCTCCGCTCAGGATGACGCGGGGGGGGCAGAATGACGCGCAAAGCGCGTCCGCGGGGCGCCTTGTGCGGAGCGAGCGGGGTGAGCAAAGAAATGAACGAACTCATCGAGCGAAATTTCTATTTGTCTTTATTCGTTTTCAGAATCTCCATGAACACTTCGCTCGGAACTTCGACGGTGCCGATCTGGCGCATGCGCTTCTTGCCTTCCTTCTGCTTTTCGAGGAGTTTCTTCTTTCTTGTGATGTCGCCGCCGTAGCACTTGGCGAGGACGTCTTTTCTGACCGCCTTCACCGTCTCGCGGGCAATAATCTTGCCCCCGATCGCCGCCTGTACGGGAATTTCAAAGAGCTGGCGGGGGATGGCGTCCTTTAAGTTTTCGCAGAGCGTTCTGCCCCGCGGATAGGCGCGTTCCTCGTGGACGATGGTCGAAAGCGCGTCGCAGACCTCGCCGTTGAGCAGGATATCAAGCTTCACAAGTCTGCTCTTCTGGTACCCCGCGATCTCGTAGTCAAAGCTCGCATAGCCCTTCGTGCGGCTCTTCAGTTCGTCGAAAAAGTCGTAGACGATCTCGTTGAGGGGGAGAAGATATTCGAGTTTCACCCGCCGTGCGTCGAGATAGGTCATGTCTTTGAAGGTGCCGCGTTTATCTTGGCAAAGGTCCATAATGGAGCCGAGATAGTCGGGCGGGGAGTAGATCTCCGCCTTCACGACGGGCTCTTCCATACTCTCGATCTCGGAGACGGGGGGAAGGTGCGAGGGGTTGTCCACATAAAACTCACTGCCGTCCGTCTTGTGGACGAGATAGGAGACGGAGGGCGCGGTCGTGATGATGTCGAGGTTGAACTCCCGCTCGATGCGCTCCTGAATGATCTCCATGTGTAAAAGTCCCAAAAATCCGCAGCGGAAGCCGAAGCCGAGCGCCACGGACTTGTCGGGCTCGAAGGTGAGGGAAGCGTCGTTAAGTTTGAGTTTTAAGATCGCCTCTTTGAGGTCGAGGAACTTGCTTCCGTCGAGGGGATAAATACCGCAAAAGACAACGGGCTGGACCTTTTTATAGCCGGGAAGGGGGGGCGTGTCGGGCTTGTCGGCAGAGATCACCGTGTCGCCGACCGCGACTTCCTCGATGGATTTGATGCTCGCCGCGATGTAGCCGACCTCGCCCGCAAGGAGCTTCTCCTTGGGTTGCAGGGCGGGGGAAAAGGCGCCGACCTCGGTCACGTCATATGTCTTGTCCGAGAGGCAGGCCTTGATCTTATCGCCCACCTTCACGCTCCCGTCCTTGACGCGGACGAAGAGAATGACGCCCTTGTAATTATCGTAATAACTGTCGAAGATGAGGGCTTTCAGGGGAGCGTCGGTGTCCCCTTCGGGGGGCGGAACAAGCTTTACCACCGCCTCCAAAATATCGCGGATATTCGTGCCTTCCTTGGCCGAAACGCAGGGGGCGTCGCCCGCGTCCAGCCCGATGACGTCCTCGATCTCCGCCTTGGTCTCGTCGATGCGCGCCGATTGCAGATCGATCTTATTGATGACGGGCACGATCTCGAGATTGTTTTCGAGGGCGAGATAGACGTTTGCGAGCGTCTGCGCTTCAACCCCCTGCGTCGCATCCACGACGAGGATCGCCCCCTCGCAGGCGGCAAGGGAGCGGGACACTTCATAGGTAAAGTCGACATGCCCCGGGGTGTCGATGAGGTTGAATTCGTATTCCTGCCCGTCGAGCGCGGTGTAATACATGCGGACGGGGGCGAGCTTGATGGTGATGCCGCGCTCCCGCTCGATGTCCATGCTGTCGAGGAGCTGTTCTTCCATGTCGCGCTTTGATACCTGCCCCGTGAGCTCCATGATACGGTCGGCAATGGTGCTCTTGCCATGGTCGATGTGGGCGATGATGCAAAAATTTCGTAAATTTCGGTTGGGTTTTGCCATGATTCCATTATAACGGTTTTGGCACAAGATTGCAAGCGATTACGGGGTTTCCCGCGCTCTCCCGGTTCACAATGTCATTTCGAGCAAGGCGCCCGCGGCGAGTAGCCGCGGGCGCCGCCGTCGAGAAATCTCTGCCTAATTTTGAGATTTCTCCACTTCGCTTCGCTTCGGTCGAAATGACAGGGCGGCTCGCACGAGCCCTTTGCGCCCTTCGTTCCTTGGCGCCCCCTTGTAGGGGAGCTGTCACGCTACCCTTGCGTGACTGAGGGGGTGTCTTGCCCTCCCCCTGCGTAAGGGGGAGGGGTAGGGGAGGGGGTTCGCCCTCAAATAAGTCCGTGCGCACATCAACCGAACACCACGCTGTACGCCTCTTCGCGCAGGTCGGAAAGAACATTGTCCGTGAGCGCGGGGGCATCCTCCTCGCCCTCATAGAGGCACTCCCGCACGTCGAGCCCGAAGAGCCTCCCCGCGTGCACGCAGGCGCTCAGGTACGCCCCGACATACCCTTGGTGGCGGTTGTCCGTATCCCAAAGATAATAGGCCTTCTCGCTTTCATGTGCCCCGTAGATTTCCGTAAACGCCTTTCCGACATAAGAGATAAGGGAGATCCCGCAATCTTCGGCCGCTTTTTCGTATACCCTTCTGAGCTCCGCTTCCATATCGGCGACGGTCGTCTTTCTCGTATTAGCCGAAGCGGGGGAGCCCCATGTCTCATAGAGAACGACCTCGGCGTGGTCCTGCGTCGCGGCAATTTTTTCTTGGAGCGCCTTAATGCCGCTCACGAAATCGTCATTTTTATCGATGGAGTCGGTGCTGTGTTCCTGCAGGACGATATAGTCGAAGTCATGCACGGCGTTGAGGAGCAGATCGACCTGTTTTCCGCAGTCGTCCTGCGAATTTGCATGGTCCTTGAGATGCCACCCGGGGCCCGTGATCATATACGTTTCGCAGGCGACGCCCAAATCTTCCGAGACCGCGTCGAAGATCCCCGGAACGCCCGTGCCGGGATCCTCATACCCGTTGCGGTAGGTAAAACTGTTCCCGATAAAGAGGACTTTGTAAAACTCCCACGCGGCGGGCGCACCCGCGCCGTCGTAGCGGAAGAACTTTCTGCTTGCGCTCTTAAGCCCGTCCGTGACGTCGCCCGTGCTCTTGTCTTGCTGCCAATAGACGTCGGCGGTCTCGGGCAGGTTTTCGCTGTAATAGTAAACGTCCACCGCCCCTAAATCCGTCGCGGCGGCATTTTCGGCGAACAGCTTGACTTCCGTCCCCGCCGCACCGCTGCCGATAAGGGCAACGCTCTCGGGGAGCAGGATATAGGGCACGGGGATGCCGCGGAAGGCGTTTTCGCCGATCGAGCTAACTTTGGAGCCCACCTCGACCGCCCCGATGGTGTCGCGCTGAGAATACCACGGCTGGGTGCCTTCTTTGAAGTCGCGCATCTCGCCCTCGCCCTCGACGACGAGGGTGAGCTTCCCGTCCTTCTCTTCCAAACATGCCGTGAGGCTCCCGTCCCCGTTTTTGGAAATGTCCCACGTTTCCCCGCCGCAAGCGGAGAGAACGGGCAGGACGAGCGCCGCAGAGAGCAAAACACAAAAAATTTTTTTCATGAAAATTCTCCTTGCCATGATTGTATCACACGGAAACGGCTCCGTCAAGAGAAGAGTTCTTTTCCTTGCGTTTTTCATGCCGCCGTGCTATAATAGGGGCATGAAACCCTTTCTAAAAACGACTCCGTTTGCCCACCGCGGACTTCACGGGGGTACCATGCCCGAGAACTCCCTTCCCGCTTTCTGCGCCGCCGTCGGAAAAGGCTACGGCATCGAGACGGATATCCGCTTCACAAAGGACAAAAAAATCGTCGTATTCCACGACGACGATCTTCTCCGCATGACGGGAGACGGGCGGCAAGTTTCGGACTGCACCTATGAAGAGCTTGCGGCATTGACGCTCCTTCCCGACTCTCCGCGTCATCCTGAGCCGCCGCGCTGTCCTGAGTCCTACCCTCCGCGTCATCCTGAGTCCGAGCCCGTTCTCTCGCGTCATCCTGAGCCGCCGCTGCCTTTGCGGCGTGTCGAAGGATCCCGAGGAACGGAGTCCGAACCCGCGCATATCCCGCTGTTTTCCGAATTTTTGGAAGAAGTCAAAGGCGAAGTCCCCCTTCTCATCGAGATCAAGAACATGGCGGGCGTGAAGGCGGGGGAGATCGCAGAGGCGCTGTCCGAAGCAATGCAGGGCTACCGCGGCGAATATGCCGTCCAGTCCTTCAACCCGCTCTATGTGCACGCCTATAAAAAGCTGCACAAAGATATCATGTGCGGCGTGCTCGGAACGGCGGAAGAGGGGGCGGCGAAGGGCTTTCAGGCGTTTGCGATCAAGCACTTGCCCCTGAATTTTTACACGAAGCCCGATTTTATCAGCTACCGCAAAGAGGATCTGCCCCGCAGAAAAGTCACGCACTTCAAGGGCGTGCGCCTTGCTTGGGTCGTGCGTTCCCCTTCCGAGGAGTCCCACCTCCGCCCCTTTGTCGATAATATTATTTTTGAGAACTATTTACCGTAAGTTTCGCTCGATAATTTCGTTCATTTCTTTGCTCGCCCCTCTGAGGGACGCGCCCCTGTTTTGTCATTTCGCCCCGCCCGCACTTCTATTGTGCACCAAGGGCGGCACGAGCACGAAGTGCG
>CANRIY010000053.1 GCA_947630775.1 uncultured Clostridia bacterium
TTTGCGCCAAAGATTATCAATCTTTGGCAGAAGTGCAAAATTTTCCCTAAGAGGGGAAGCAAGGTGGCGCTCTCGGCGCCCCTTTAGGGGAGCTGTCACGCGCTCTTGCGTGACTGAGGGGTTTTTGTTCCGATTACCCTGCGCGCGTTCCCAATTACGTCATGGTGGCGGGGGTGCGGCGTCATCCTGAGACAATGAAAAAGAACGGAGTCCACGGAAGAATGTCCCGAAGGATCTCGCCGCTACAGCGTATTGTTTGCCCCCCGCGAGATTCTTCGGAAATTGCAATTCGGACTGCGTATTGCCTGTTCGGCTCAGAATGACGCGGGAGGCCGGCGGATAAGAAAGGATGACGCCGCGCCAATATTTTCGGTATAAAATACATAAAAATATGTATAGTCGGCAATTTTTTCTTTATATTTCAATAATTTATCACATATATGCGCCTATGATTCGGTTGACAAAGAAAGATCGCGTGTGATACAATAAATATGGAAAATTTTTTTGGATCAAAAGGAGGCAATCATGAAAGCCTTGAGAAAAAGTTTGATTTGGGTCCTCAGCCTCATGCTTTTCCTCTCTGTCGGGCTGTTTTTGGCAGCTTGCGGCGATGATAGGGAGAACGATGGGGAGGAGGACTCCGCAAAGGACGTCGCCTATACGGTGGACGTCTATCTCGAAGCCGAGGACGGCACGTATGCACGCAGTGCGGAGCATTCCTCTTCCGCGACGGGCAAGGCCGGCACTTCCGTGACGGTAACTCCCCCCACGATCGGCGGCTATGTCTTCGACGGGACCCACGAGGGTACCGTGGTCACCAAGACGCTCTCCGAAAATGCGGCGGAGAACGTATTCAGCCTGTATTACGATCTCGCGGCGGTGGCAGGTTCCGTTGAATATAACGCCAATTTGCCCGCGGGCACACCCGTCAAAGGCTCCGTCGAAGGCGCTTCGGCGCAGGACGGCTATGTGACGGCGGCGGAAAACGGATTTCAGGCCTCGGGATACCGCTTCGCGGGCTGGAGCACCAAAACGGAAGGGAAGGCCGAGTATCAGCCGGGCGAGCGGGTCCCCGTCAGCGGCAATGTCACGCTCTATGCCGTTTGGGATAAAGCCCTCAAAGACAGGTTCGGCGGCATCGACCTCATCTACCTTCTCAG
The DNA here is from genome assembly GCA_947630775.1 of uncultured Clostridia bacterium. Classification (GTDB taxonomy): domain Bacteria; phylum Bacillota; class Clostridia; order Christensenellales; family Borkfalkiaceae; genus Gallimonas. Next base: position 1,161 of record CANRIY010000053.1, read on the forward strand.
CAACGAGGAGGGGGTCGCCGTTCTCGAACGCGGCGGCGTAGAGTTCCGCGGCGAATATAAAGGCGACCAATTTACCTTCAAGAACGATGCGGGCGAGACCGTGCTCGAAGGCAAACTCTTCGGCACCACCTTCAACTACCGCCGTCCCGAGATCAAGGGCACCTATAAATTCTATAATTTCTATATGCCGAAGACGGAGGACGAGGAGCGTCTCGATCCCACCGAAACGCTCACCGTGGACGAATACGGCAGTGCGACGCACGTCTATCTTGACGAACAGGGCAAGACCGTCCGCCAGACGGGCTCGATTATTTACAACGCCCCCACGGATGAGTACCTCTTCACGGATTCGGATGGGAACGGCTTCGTCTATGCGCTCGGCGTGCTTCCGGGAGATGACGTCATGTCCACGGAGGACGATATCCCCGTATTCTGCGCGACGTACGGCGAGGGCGGCACTTACATAGAGTTCCTCACCGCGGACGGCGTAAGCGGAAATGTCGGCGGTGCGCAACTCATTCTCGATGGCTACGGCAGTGTGATTCTCGACTACGACTGGTTCACGGGCGGCTATTACGTCGAAAACGTCTATGACAACGGTGCGGGCCTTTTGATGTACAGGATCGTCGCCGCGTTCGTAGACGAGTTCGGCATCATCGTCGATGCGGGCGAGACTTACACCCTCTATTGCTATACCCTGCCGCTCAACAACGGCGTCTACGGCTATGTGGAGGCGCGCGCCGAACGGGGCGAATATAAGGCCAAGACCGCATCGGGCGAAAAGCTCGTTTTAGACGGCTACGGGGTCCTTCCCGACAGCGCCGTCTATACCGATGCAACGGGGAAGCAGCAGAGCGGAACATACACCATTTCCTCCTCTCCCCGCCTCACGGGCACGGTCATCACGGTCAACCTGACGGAAGCGTCGGGGCGGCCTACGGGAAAGACGTTGCGGTTCCTCGTGAACAGTGAGGGATTCCAACCGCTCAGCGGCACGGAGAAAGAAGAATCTAAGGAATATATCTGGCTCCACGACAGCGTGCTCGACTTCTCGCCCCTTCTCGTACTCTATGACGAGGACTACACCGAAGGCAGCGTTTCGGGCAAACGTGCGGAGTACTGGTGTTACAAGGATTCCGAGACCACGGTTCTGGAACTTGCGGCAAGCGGCTATGTGACGGAAGATGTGCTCGAGGGCGGAAACAACCCCGTCATGTATACCTGGCACAAGACGAAATCGGAGACGGGCTTCGAGAGCATGGTGGCAAACGAGCTTAAATTCCTGCTTGACGCTACGGTGGACTCCAACTATCTCACCCGCGACGTCTATATTGTCTTTGAGCGGGACGGGACGCCCCTCTACACCGTTCTTTCGGACAGCGAGGATTCGGGGGCGCAGATCTGGTACCAGAGCGTCGGGACCAACACCCTCGGCTCTCTCTATATCGATGCGGACGGCAACCATTATGCGGGCGGGTTTACCGTCGATACGCAGGGCTACTATTTCGGCACGGTCGGTCTCTTTATCTACTATGACGAGACGGGCATGTACCACATTATTTATTCGGATCTTCAGCTTGACACTGCGGGGAACCCCGTCTCCTTTACTCTTCTTCCCGAGAACGGCGCGGACGAGGTCGGCATGCTCCTCATGGGCGACGACGGCTCCATGCAGACGGATGCCACCATGCTCCTGCGCGGGAACGATCAGGCGCTCTATTCCGCGACGGGCGATTTCATGAATGCGAGCGCTTTCACGCGCGGCAAGCTCGAATATAAGGGCGAGACCGATCTCGGCGACGACATCTGGGCGTTCGTCACGGATGCGGGCGTCGAGCAGTTCAGGCTCATCTACTATTTCGACGAATTTAACGAAATGGGTTTGGTGACGGAGATCATTCTCTACCATAGATACAACGCGCAGGTCGCGGGGACGTACACCTCCGGTGCGGAGAAGCTCACCCTCGACGGTTACCGCGGCGCATCCTATCAGGACGCGGACGGCACAAAGCTTTCGGGGTACTATCATCTGAGTACGGACGGCACGGCGGTCTACCTTTCCGCCTTCACGGGAGAGGAGCATGTCTTCCGTCTGGACGGCAAATCGTTCATCGCGCTCGACGGCCTCTACGGCGAACAAAAACTGTACAGGCACAATACCGAGTATACCCTCAAATTCGACGGAATGGGCAACGTGGAAGCAAAGGTAGGGAATCAATCCATCGGCGTCGGCTTCTACGATTTCCTCAACGAGGAGAAGACGGAAGTTGAGATCGTCATCGATCTCAAGGTCGAGGGCACGGAGGTCATCGTGCTTCAAGTCGGGGACAACGGACTCTCTGAACGCGCCGAAGAGGGGAAGATCTATATCAGCGACGGGTGGGGCATTCTCATCCTCGACGGGTACGGACAGGCGACCTATTACTACGAACAGGGTACGGGCAGCGCGACGGGGCACGTCACCTATATCGACCGCGCGGACGGCTTCATCAGGATCCGCTATGACGAATCCCTCACCGACCAGTACTTTGTACTCCAAGACGTCAAAGGCTCCGAGTACGGCAAGTTCTCTGCACCCGCGTACCTTCGCACCAACCTCATCTACTTCTCCGAAGGATTCAAGGTCATCGCCTACGGTATCGACGGATTCGCACAGATCGATAATTCCAGCGGCTGTTACAATATCACAGACGGTCAGGCAAAGGTCTACCTCGAGAACGCGCAGACGGGCGGATTTGACAAGCATGTCTACCCCGCGCCCACGGGCGCGCAGATCTATCCCGTGGGAGAGGAGAAGTATTACCTCTTCACGGGCGCAGACGGCGGCAAGGTCACTCTGACGGGGACCATCCGTATCGGTGCGGCAGGATACGGGGACATCGGTGACGTGACGCTCTCCTTCACGATCACGAGCTCTTCGCTCGACGATATTTCGGCGACCCTGACGGTGAAAGGAAAGTCCTACACCTTGGGGTTCACCAACCACTACATCGATCCCGACACGAAGAGGATCGTCATCGGCACGGCGCTCTCCAACCGTACGACGTATGAGTACTACCCCATCGAAGTGCACTATATCCCGTCCTATATCGAGGGCGAGACGCCGGTTGCGACATTCAGCGTGAACGGCGAAATCAAATCGACCCTCATCGATTATTCGGACGCGTTAGCCCATCAGGAGGATCCCGGGCGCCAGATCAGCACGCTCACCGAAAGTTATGTCGGGCTCGGGCCCTTCACCCTCTCGGCGAGGAAGCTCTCGGGCACCCTCTACTGCGGCGATGTGACGCTCACCTTCGAAAATGCGGATATCGTCGAGATCTACCGTACCGAGGATCCGCTCCAAATGACGGTGACGATCCGCTATCTCGCCGAATTCAACTTTGGCGGCGACCACTATGCGGTCATTTACGAGAGGGAGATCGACGGCTACTACACCCTCTATCAGGTCGTCAAGTACGACACGTTTGAATCGAACGGCTACACCGTCGGCGTCGGCAGATACTTCTACAGCAACGAGGGCTATTCGTTCATCGTAGATTACAAGAAGGGGGATCTCAGCTCCGTCCAGCTCTATAAGGACGGCAAGGTCCTTCCCGCATACAACTCCCTGACCGACCCCCGCGAAAACACCGCATGGATGATCCTTCCCGATGTGGACGATACGCACGTCGGCTACTTCTTCCAAGTGACGATGGCGGAGGGCGAGCCCACGGCGGCTACCGTGACGGAATACACCTTTGTGCAGGGACTCACGGGAGAAGAAGCGGCCGATCCCGCATACGTGAACTTCTTCATCGATAAGGCTACGGGAGAGATCAAGCTTGTGGCGTTCCTGTCCTATGTCGAAGGCACGATCACCTTCATGGATATCGAGAGCGTCGAGGCTGTCAGCAAATACCAGTTCACCGTTACCGACACGGACGGACAGAACTATACCGTCACCGTCGTCTGTGATGAAGAGAGCGGCGAGCCGCTCACGGACAGCTTCGGCCAGTGGCTCATCGAGGTGACTTGATCGGAGGAAACTTATGAAGCATCGGGTACAGGTGCGGTTCTGGTACGGGATCTTTCTCTCCGTATTCACCGCAGTGCTCGCAATTGTTCTCATCATTCTCGCGGCGCAGATCTATTACGCCGACCCGAACGGTGATCCGTACAGCCGCGCCCTTGTGGGGGAGCGGCTGTCTCCCTTGCTTGCGCCCGCGATCCTATACCTTGCCGCCGTCATCGGCGGGTTCGTCCTTGCGGCGCTCTTCCCCCTGCCCAAGGAGAAGGAACGTTCCTCCCTCTTCCTCTCCTACAAGCGCCTGAGAGCCAAAGTGCCTCAGGGGAGCGGCGAGGAGTTTTCGGCGGAGCGGGGGAAGCTTAAAAAGTACGAAACCGTCCGTCTCGCCGTCTGGGGAGTCTGTGCGGCGGTCTCGCTCGCGGCGGCGATCGTCACGATATGCTACCTTGCCGATCTCTCGCACTTTACGGGGCAGGAGATCAGCGGGGAGGTCCTGCGCATGCTCCGCTTCTGCCTGCCCTTCATCGGCGCGGCGATCCTTCTCTGGATCGGGGCGGCGCTGTACGAGACGTTCACGCTCAAACGCCGCCTTACATGCGTTAAAAAACTGCTCGTGCTCGGGAAGGGGGCGCCTGCGGAAGAGCCCTTTGGCCTTGCCGTCGCGGCAGAACGTGCACTCGGCGTGGTGCGCTCGGAGAAGGCGCTGTGGATCATCCGCGGCGCGGTGCTCGTCCTCGGGGTCACCTTTCTCGTCCTCGGGATCGTGAACGGCGGCGCGGGCGACGTCTATACCAAGGCGATCAAGATATGCACCGAGTGCATCGGTCTCGGTTAAGGAGGGAGTGATGGAAGAAGAAAAGAAGCTCCCGACGGAAAATCAGGAACCCATGTCCGAGGGCACGGCGCAGAAAGAAGAACAGACCTCCGCCGAAACACCCGAAACGAAGGAGAAAAAGAAGGGCGGATTCAGGGCGTGGTGGCACAGCCACAAGCCCACGAAGCGGCGCATCATCCAGCTCTATGCGGCGCTTCTCACCAATGCGAACATCAAGGGATTCGCCTCGGGGCGCATCTATCAGGGTGCGGCAAAGTATGCCTGCGTGCCCGGGCTGAATTGCTATTCCTGCCCCGGTGCGGTGGGGGCGTGTCCGCTCGGCTCGTTGCAGAACGCCTTTGCGCAGTCCCCGACCCGCATGCCCTTCTATGTCATCGGCATCATTTTGCTCTTCGGTCTGCTCCTCGCGCGTACGATCTGCGGCTTTTTGTGCCCCTTCGGGCTGTTGCAGGATCTGACCTACAAGATCAAGACGCCCAAACTCAAAAAGAGCAAGGTCACCCGCGTGCTCTCCTATCTCAAATACGTGCTCCTCGCCGTGTTCGTCATCTCCCTGCCCCTCATCTTCGGGCAGGCACAGGTGGCGGTCCCCGCCTTCTGTAAATATATCTGTCCCGCGGGGACGCTGGGCGGCGCGGTCTCGCTCCTTGCACATCCCGCAAACGCGGATAAGTTCTCCATGCTTCACGGGCTCTTTACATGGAAATTCTGCCTGATGGTGGGGATCGTCCTCGCGAGCGTGTTCGTCTACCGCTGTTTCTGCCGTTTCCTGTGCCCGCTCGGCGCGCTGTACGGCTTTTTCAACAAGATCGCACTCATCGGGATCAAGCTCGACAAGAATAAGTGCACGGACTGCGGACTATGCGTCGCCCATTGTAAGATGGATATCAAAAAGGTGGGCGACCATGAGTGTATCAACTGCGGCGAGTGCATCGATGTATGCCCCGCCAAGGCAATCACATGGAAGGGAAAGAGGCCCGTTCTCCACGCAAACGCCGTGGAGCCCCTGCCCCTGCCCGAGACGGAGGAGCGGCCGCTCGGCGAGCTTCTGCAGGGCGGGACGCTTTCCGTTTCCCAAGCGCCCCTTCGTGAGGAGACCGCGATCGGCGGAGAAGTCCTTTCCGCGCCCATTCCCGAAGAGACGGGTGCAAAAACCGCCGTTAAAAAACGCCGCGGAAGAGGATTTTGGATGGAAGTTGCGGCATGGATCGCCGCCACCGCGGTGCTTGTGGGAGCGCTCGTCTATTTCAACGCCTGCGATACGCAGACGGAGATCTCGGCACACCCCAAGGATTTTTACTTTTCGGTGAGCAGTAAATCGGACAGCGCGGGGCAGTTCTCCTTCACCGTGCAAAAAGAGGGCGGCGACGAACCGCAGAGCGCCGCCGTGAAGGGCGGGAACGGCTCCGAGGCGGATCCCTATGTTGTGGACGACATTGCTGGCAAGTACACCGTCAATCTGCATACCGAGGGCGGAAAGACCCAGCCGATCTATTTCGTCTTTACGCTCGAGGAGGCGTCCGGATACACGGTGAGCGGGGCGAGCGACGACCTTGCGCTCAGCGTCTATTTCCTTGACGCCTACGGCAACCGCAAAGAGGCATTCTCGCTCGGCGAGGAAAGGTCGTTCAGCCTCGACTGCATCCGCAGGGTGGGCGAATATTGCCCCGATTTCACCCTTCCGCAGTATCTGAAGGGGGGAGATTTCACCCTTTCCGAGCACAAGGGCAAGATCGTCATCATCAACTTTTGGGCGACATGGTGCGGCCCCTGCGTCACCGAACTTCCCGGGTTCGAGCGGATCCGCGAGGAGTATGCGGACAAGGTCGAGATCGTCGCCGTCCACAGCTCGCACGTTACAGAGGACGTTTTGGGCTTTTTGGAGACGAAGACGGACGCTTACGACGGGTCGCGGACATGGAAGGATTGGAGCCTCACCTTTGTACAGGACAGCGGCACCCATCCCAAGAGCGACGTCTACGACATGCTCGGCGGAAAGGACAGCTACCCCATGACCGTCATCGTGGACGGAGACGGAGTGATTGTCTTCCAGCGGGAGGGGAGCATGGATTACGAGCGCCTGCGCTCGCAGATCGAGCTCATGCTCTCCTGATAAAAGATACAAAAACCCTCCGACATTGCTGTGTCGGAGGGTTTTTGTTTTACGAATGGAGTGTCACTTGTCGCCCCTTTTAGGGGAGATGTCACGAGCTTGCGAGTGACAGAGGGGTTTTGGAAACCCCTTTCCCCTCACTACGTTCGGGGACTTCCCCTGAAAGGGGCAGCGAGAAACCCCCACCTGACGCGCTTCACGCGCCACCTTATCGGGCAGGTAGCGTCCTGCCTTACTTCGTCGCTGATGCTCCTCGTGCCGTGCTTAGAGTAATAAGAATGCGCACGGGGCGTGCCGCGCTTCGACAACAAAAGAACGTGCGCGCGGGGCGACTACGCTCAGCATGACGTAAAAATGTCGGAGGCTTTCATTTCCCCTCTTCAGGCTGTCTCAAGCGTAATTGTGAGCGTATTGCTTTCCTCTGTCATCTTGTATTGCGTGTTGCTGAACTTGCTGCCCGCGGGAGGGGTGTCGATATGCACCTCGTATTCGCCCGCCGCAAGATGATAGACGACCTTGCCGTCCGCACCCGTTCTGGCGGGATTGCACATGCCCTTGGGACCGCCGCAGAGCTGGACGTCCAGATTCGCCGCGGGGGAACCGTTCGGCAGGAGCACGGTGAGGGTATAGGTGACGGGATCTGCCGTCTCCTCGATGGGCACGACCTTCACCGTCACATTGGGCTCAGCCGCCGTCACCTGCATCTGCGGATAGGAGTAATTGCTCATGATCATGTCTTTGAACTGTTCCAGAGCGACGAGATTGACGGAATAGTCCCCCTTCTCGAGGGTGAAGCTCACTTTTCCGCCCGCCTCGGGCTGTGCTTCCGCCGCGACGCTCCCGTCCGCCTTTTTAAGCTGGACGGTAAAGCCCTTTGCGATGGTGGAGTTTTCCTCACAGGAAATGGTGACGGTGTAGACGATCTTTGTGCTGTCGCCGTTCTCGTCCCCGTTCTGGGAGCCGCCGGGGCCGTCGATCACATTGCCGTCGCCCTCGTCGGAAGTCTCGCCGCATGCGGCAAACATGGTGAGAGAAAACGCAGTGCACAAGATCAATCCGAGGGAAATAAGTTTTTTGAAAATCGGTTTCATGTGTTTCTCCTTTTTTCGATTATATCATATTTTTGGGGAAGAGGCAATCTTTTTGGGCTCCGTCAGTAGATCGGCGAGGGTGTAGCGGGAAAGAAATTCACGCACCGTCCCGTCGAGCGCCTTCCAGATGGGGAGGGTCGGACAGGTATCGGCGTGCGGACAGGAATTGTCTTTACTGCAACTCGTCACGAAGAAGGAAGTTTCCGCCGCTTCCAAGATTTCGGAGACGGAATATTCCGCGGGCGCGCGGGTGAGACGGTAGCCCCCGTTTTTCCCGCGGGAACCCTCCACCAGCCCCGCCTTCGCGAGCGCCGCCATGATGCTCTCGGAATATTTATGGGGAATATTGTTTTCAAGCGCAATCTCTTTGAGGGGTGAGGAGCCTTCCTTCCCCGCAAGGGCGATCATGAGCCTGAGCGCGTACTCCCCCCGCGTGGAGACGATCATGTTTCCCCTCCGTGATGCTCGTCATGTTCATGATCGAGCGCGGGGAAGTCCTTTTCGTCGTAGGGGATGTTGTGCGTGACGTAGTAGTTGCGGATCGCCGCCTGTACCGCCTCTTCCGCGAGCACCGAGCAGTGCATCTTGTATGCGGGAAGCCCGTCCAGCGCCTCGGCGACCGCCTTATTGGTGAGAAGAAGGGCCTCTTTTAAGGGTTTGCCCTTGATCATCTCCGTCGCCATGGAGCTCGAAGCGATCGCACTGCCGCAGCCGAAGGTCTCGAACTTGACGTCGACGAGGATGTCGTTTTCCACCTTGATGTACATCTTCATGATGTCGCCGCATTTGGCGTTGCCGACTTCTCCCACGCCGTCGGGGTTTTCAATGACGCCCACATTGCGGGGATTTCTGAAATGATCCATTACTTTTTCGCTGTATAAAGACATAATTTACTCCTTTTTTCCTTTGATTTCGCTCGATTTCTTTGCTCACCCGCGGACGCGCTTGCGGTGCACTCGTCGCCCCGCGGACGCGCTCCGCGCGTCATTCTGAGCTTGTCGAAGAATCTCGCGGGGCTTCGCAAATAAATACGAGCGAGAGGTTAATTTTTTTGCCTTGTAAAAACAATTCGGCCGTCTCTGTTCTGTTTCACAGGACAGTAAGGTTCCCGTAGGGTACCAAATAGGGTGCGCTTAGGCGGGGAGACCCCGCCACGCGCCGTGATTTTGGAATGACACCCCTCCCGTCACGGCTACGCCGTGCCACCCACCCCTCGAGGGGTGGGCAAGAG
>CANRIY010000054.1 GCA_947630775.1 uncultured Clostridia bacterium
CCCGTTGATTCCCCCGATTCGTATAAGCTCATCGGGCGCATCGTGAGCCAGGAAAAGCGTCCCGTCCCGGAATGGGTGATTTCCTTTGTATCGGGAGGCACGGCAGAGCCCGTAAGAATAAACTGACCAAACTCTCCGCGATGATCGACTTCATATCTTACGGCATCCCACAATTTAGGGGCAATTTGCCACTCATCGATGAGTCTCGGCACTGCCCCCTTTAATAACCTCTGCGGATCGATCTCGGACATCGTGATATTTTGGTTCTTATTTTTCGGGTCGTTCATATACAAAAAGCTTTTTGCGATTTGCTCGGCGGTCGTCGTTTTCCCGCACCACTTCGGTCCTTCAATCAAAACCGCGCCTTTTCCCTCTAATTTTCTTTGCAAGATACTGTCTGCAATGCGTTTTTTGTATTCTTTCATCCCAAAACTGCCTCACTTGATTTCTTAACTCGATTATACCATACAATCAGTCATAAATCAATAGTTTTCCGATAATCAGCGAAAAATTTTTCCGACGATTGGCAGAAAATTAAACCGATTTTTGGCGAAATTATTCGACCGTTCTGTTACGACTATATATGCTTAACAGAGCGGCTCATAAAGAAAAAACGAAGCAAAACACTTGATTTTGCCTCGTTTTGGTCGTTTTATTCTACCACCCACACAAACCGTTCTACAATGTTACCTCTGTATGCACGGTGGATTTGCTTGCGCCGAGCGCGTCGGCACACGTGCGCACCGTACAACCCGTTGCGACGATATATTCTCCGTTGCGCTTTGCGCGCTCCTCAATCTCCTTCCACACAAAACCGCCCCCTTTCGACAAGATATTCTATACCTATGTCGAAAAACAGCGGTATATGTGCCCTTTCGCTCATCTATGAGCCATGGCCGCCGAAATCACACACCCACAGCGGGAAAGCTCTATACCAAATGCTCTCGCACAAACTTCTCATATTGCCAATCGGGACCGTCGGACAGAAGTTCCAAAAGTGTATCTTGAAGCTTTCCCTTTCCCAATTTGCGAATATAATCGATGAGTTCCGCCGCGGTGCGGCGAGCGCTATGAGAAATTTTCGCGGCTGATGCCTTGAATGATCTTTATGCGCAATTTTTCGGCACTGTCCTTTCCGGAAAGGATATAGAGCATGGTGCGTGCGCGGGAAAGCAACGTGTACAGCATAATATTTTTTTCGCCGTTAAAATAATTTTCCACGTCGGTGGCGATCACGATTTTGGAATCGAGCCCCTTGAAGGACTGGATCGTTGCCATACACAGTTTCCCCGCATCGCGGTCCCCCGTAAACTTGACGAGATCCGCTCGGTAGTTCCCTCGATAGCGGTTGAGAACAGATCTCTCCAATGTATACGGCGAAATGACTGTGATCTCGTCCATGCCGATGCCCGCCTGCAGAAGCTTGCCGATCAAGCCGTCGAAAACCTCATCCATGGTTTCTTCACTGTATTCAAGAATTTCGACCTGCTCCCCGTCGACCATTGCCTTTCCCGGTTCGATCCCCGAGCTGTACTTATTGAACTTTGCGATCGGCGCGGTGTTCCTGCAATTCTTTGTCAGCTTAAAGTACACGGGGTAATACCTTTTCAGCGCATCCAGCGATTTTTGTAATTTTCCCCCGCCGAAGAGGTTTTGGTTGGTATCGTAAAAGAACATCCATTTCCCGTTGTACAGTCCCTTTTTGAGCAACTTCTCAAAGATCGGGAAATAAGCCGTATTCAACAGGTCCTGCCCCTCGTCCAGAATCAAAACGTCGAACGGGGCGACCTGATTGGCGGAAAGGACCCGAAGAAACTTTTCGGGAAGTACCTTGCCGAAATAATTGGAGTCGCTCATTTTGGCGAAATCGAGCACAACATACTGGGAGATCAATCCGTGGAAATGGACGATTTCGATCCTCTCGTCCTGTGTCAGGCCCGACAGATACTTTGCGAGCAACTTATTATAGGTCAAAAACAACACGCGCTTGCCCTGCGCGGCGCAGCGGCGGGCAAACTCCATGGCGACGAGGGTCTTCCCGCTCCCCGCGGGACCGTTGATGAGAATTTTATCGTTCTCTTCGAGAGCGTTCAGGACCGAAGTCTGCTCTTCCGTCAGGCGCACGAGCTGTTCGTCGATGGAATTTACCACACAGCCAAGCGACGGGACAAAATGGAGATCGTCCCTGATCGCCGTCTTGATCTCTTCGATCTCGTCCTCTTTCAGATAGGCGTAGCGCGCCCTGTGTTTGGAGTCCCAATAATTGTGGCACGCTTCGATATAGTCTCCGAACCGCATGGAGGAGCTGTAATCGAAGATGATCTCGGGTCTTACGGATACGCCCCGATACTCAAACGTAATATCGGTAAATACAACGCCGTTCGCGAAGGATACCTTATTCAGCCACGGAATCTGATCGGTGAGCGCCTTCTTCAGCGCATACATCGCGCCCGCTGCCTGTTCGAAGGGACCTTCGTTTTTATAATCGATCTTTCCGTGTCTGTTTTCAAAGCCCCATACGCCGTTTTCGCAGAAAGCCCTTCCGCCCTTCACTTCGAGGCAGAGGATCCCGTTCCGCGTCACGACGATGAAGTCCGACTCCGTATTCGATTTTTCCTCATGCTCCGACAGGCCGACGGAATGAAACGCATAGCCGTCCGCATTGCACTCTTTCAACCATTGAAAGACTTTCTTTTCCGCATTGCTCTTATACTCGGGACCGATCGTCGCAGGGATCAATTTCAACACAGCGGCCTCCAATTCATCAAGCCGAGCGCTTCATCGTCCGGCCTGCCGACGACAGAACAGCGGTCCAGCAAGGCATTTCTGAACTCGCAGGACGTTTCGGGCAACAGCGTACACGCAAAACATGCCGCATAATTCAAAGACATGAACCCCTGTTCTTTGGAACTGAAGCATACGGGATCGGAACTGCACCACTTCGCCCGTTCGAGCATGGACCGTAAGAGACGATCGAAATTGCACGGTTTTGCCTGCTCCGTCAATCCCCCCAGACTGCCGTCCGAATCGGACGTCGAAGTATAGATCAGAATGCCCGCCATCTCCTTTGCGGCGCCCTGATAGGTAGAATAGATCCTCTCCTTGATGGAAGCGGCGGAATAGCCGCACATGTTCGACAGTTCGCGGATAAAGAGGTGCGAAAAGGTATGCAGAAAAACGTACTGCGGGGAAAATCTCTCATTGATAAAGAGGGAATCCTCCAAGCGCTGTCCCATTTCCCCGTAATACTTTTCGTATTTCTTTGCCCACTTGGCGAGGATCTTCTGATTGAACTTGAGAAAGATCCCCTCTCCCTTTTGCTCGATCCCGGGAAGCCATTCCTTCTGCGTTTTCGAGATCGGCGCAAGGTTGGGATCATTGACGCCGTAATTGGACGTAAGCCTCGAAAATCCGACCATCGCCGTAATTTCCGTCAACCTTTCAACGGCGATGACCCTTTCGATGATATGGGAAAGAGCCTCGGGCACATCCTCGTCGCAGGTGGCAAAATCGTCCGATTCCATCCCGCCGCCGCCCGAAAGAATGGCGCCGTACTCATCTTCCATGATCTCCTGCATGGATCCCTTGTCCCCGCTGCAATCGATCAGTTTCTCCAGCACGCCGCGGATATCGGCGCTGTCCATATGCGGAAATTTGGATCTTACAAGCTCTACGATCAGCTTTTTATTGCTCTCGTCGAGCTTCATGACCCCGAGATACTTCGAGAGTTCCTTGGCGACTTTGGAGCTCCACGGCGGGATCGTCAACGCACTGACGGTACAGGGGAAGTATACGCTGCTCTCGTTGCGGATGCGCATCTGCATGAACCTCTTCTCCTCGCCCGCGCGGCACTCCACTCTGTCGCCCAGCCACGGTCTTTGTCCCGTGCAAGGGTATTTCGAAAATGCCGTTCTGGAACTGATCCCCTTCATGGAGCGGCGCGTGCCGCAGGAAGTGCATTCGAGGTACAAACTGTCCATATCCGTTTTATTGCCGACATAGTACATGCGGAAGGACGGATTCTCGCAATTACACGTTTTTCCCTGCGCTTCGTGCACCCACCAGTGATAGGGAAGATCCTCGATGTGGCCGTTGGGACAGACGAGGACGAATCTCGAAGGCAACAGAAAGGATTTCCCCTTACATGTTTGGCTGTAACATTTGAATTTGCCACGGTCGAAGTTTTTCTTCGACGCTTTCTGCAAGGAGCGGCAATGCGGACAATACAGCCATTTCGGGAAGATCTCCGCGGGGATGTCCGGACGGTCCTTCTGCCAGACAAACTCCTTGACGGAGGTCTTGGGCTTTACAAAATATTGAACGCCGAGAAGGCTTTCCAGACTTGCGTTGTGGATCCTGAAAGCATCCTCCCGCCACCAGTCCCAATCGTCGAGCCCGCGGATCATCACGGTATGATCGATAAAATCGACCATAGATCCGATGCCGAACGTCGTGATCGCCTGGCTCTGCCGTACTTTCCCCACGACGGTTTTTTCATTTTTTCCGCCCAGTTTCATCTGCGTCTCCTAAAAATCGATATAGATGTTGCAAGTATTTTCCACGTTTCTTACGGAATTCAGAACGGGCAATTCGTCGGGGTCCTCTTCCGCCGACACCAGGAGGGAGAGATACTGCGCGGCGGATCTGCCCTTGAGCTTGTTGTTATAGACGAGCTGCTGTTCCGCGGCGTCGCTCCAGATCTGAATGACATGGTCCAGATAGTTTTCGGCGTCATCCGAGGCGTCGGGCTGAATGGCGCGGATCCTTTCAAGGAGATACCGACAGATCTCCCGTACCGTACGGTCATTTTCCGAAAATTTGCTTGCCCCGTCGTTCTGCTCCATCCCCGGGACCAGATGGCGCACGAGCGCGATAAACACGGAGTGAAGCCCCTTTTCGATGCTCCTGTGGGAGAAGGGCGTCACGCTGGTGGGTTCGACGTACCGATACAAACAGCTGTGATATTGGGAAAACCTTTCGTAATAAGACCTGTCCCGCGAGCGGAAGGCATTGTAGAGGCAGAATACGAGACCCGGGTTGGCACGCCCGACACGGCTGGTCGCCTGAATGTAGTCGGAATTGCTCTTCGGCTGTCCGTAGACGACCATCAGGCCCAAGCGGTTGATGTCCACGCCGACCGAGAACATATTCGAGGACAGAATGTATTTGTAGACCTGAGAATGGTTGCCGTCCTTTTCGTATCTGTTCTTCAGCTCGTCAAGAATGTTCTTGATCTCGGTCGCATTTCTTCGGCTCGTCAGTTCGCCGTGGCGGATCCTGAACCCGTATCTGTATTTCTCCTTTTTCGGATCCTGCGGCGCCTCTCCGTTCTCCTCTTCTTCGTCCGGTTCCCGAAGGTCCAGTCTTTGGGACTCTGCGATGAATTTCCCGTTCAACAGGGAGGATATGTACGCGTGCATCCTCTCTTTTACGATCGTAGACGCCGTACCCAGATCCTTGATCGCGTTGAAGTACCCGATGATCGTATAATATTGGTCCACGACGTTCTCGTCGTATCCGGGATGGGCGGACAAGAAGTAATCCGCCACGCTGAGTACCGAATATGTCCTGATCATCAGATCCGCCATACTGCCGCCCTGTTCGGACAGCCCCACATAAAAGCGGCTCGGCCTTTCCTCTTTGGAGGCCTGCACGGCAAAGAAGGAATCCGTGCTGTTCAGTCCGCTCGGGGGGAACTGGAAGTGTTTTCTTCCGTACAATCCCGCGATCTGACAGGCGGCGTTTTTTACCGTCGCCGTCGACGCGATGATCTTCGGTCTTCTCCCCTTTTCGTCTTGGCAGAGCCGATCGATCGCCGATTCATACAGCCCCGTCAGCGTCCCGAGCGGGCCCGAGATCAGGTGCAATTCGTCCTGTATGATCAACTTCGGCTTGTTTGTGTCTATATTACAGCCGAAGAGCCGCCCCGCACGTTCTTCCCAAACGATCCGTGCGAACTTGTCCACCGTGCTGATCACGAGCGTGGGCGCCCTGTCGTAGATGTCGTCGTCAACGATATAGACGGGCAATGTGCCGCAATCGCCGCAAACGATCTTCATGCCGTCGTCATCCATCCTGTAATTCGCCGCGGAGAGCGTTTTCCCGCAATAGGGGCATTTCGTGATCTGGACGGGCGTCGACAATTCGCAGAGCTGTTCCCCCGCCATCAGCTTTTCCAGCGCTTCCTGCGCTTCCTTCCGATGATTGGGCGCACTCCCGCCGCCGATCCACAGGCCGATGGAGATCTCGTTGCCCCCCAAATGCTCTTGTTTGCGGATCTCCTCACACGCACAGATCAGGGCGGACGCCCTCTCGAACTGCTGGATGGTCAAGAGGCGCAGCGTATAGCGCATGAGGATCGTCGTGCCGTAAAAGGAGCGCTTTTCCGACAATCTCTCATAGAAGACCGTAAAGGCGGATACCGCCAGATATGCCTCGGTTTTGCCGCCGCCCGTGGGGAACCACAGAAGGTCCACCGTGTCCCGATAGGCGCTGTCCTGCCCGACGAGATCGGGAACGATCATCAACAGATAAAACAGCTGGAAGGGATACCACCGCGGGTCCTCCTTCTTTTCCGCAAACTCCTCCGCCGACGCGATCTCACCGTTCATGAGCGCCATGCCCACCCTCTGGCGGTACATGGCACGGTTGCACAGCACGAAGCTTTTCCATGCGGTATCATCCGAGCGGAGGCAGTCAACGCCCCCGCGCAACCGTTTGATGCATTCCGAGATATTTTTCAGGCAGTGCTCCACCGCTCTGCCGAACCGTCTGAATTCTTCCCTCTTTCCGTATTCCGACTGCGCTTGTAGCCATACCCCGTATTTGCCGATAAACTTTGAAAGCCTTGCAAGGATCTCTTCCCTGTTTCCCGCGGAAAGATACCGCAAGGAAAACAGTTCCCGCTCCTCTTGTTCCACTTCGGGAGGTTTCATCTGCGCGGCTTCGCTCACGGGAATGAATTCGGAGCGGACCGATCTGCATTTCCCGTCTTCAACTTCGGAATTCGTCGCACAGCCGTGCCCTTGCGCATAGTTGCGGACATTGCGATACTGCATCGCCAAAATTTCGTCTTCAAGGTCGTAGACGGAAGAAAACAGCGGATCGAACGCCGTAAACTCCCCGTCGGGCGTTTCGAGCACGAGACTGCATTGAAACAGGGCGTTCTCGTTGAGGACGATGTCCCGCGACTGCGCATGTTTCTCGTTGGAAACGGAGAACGTGACCAGTCTCTCCTGCCCGGGCTTTCCCATCCGCTTGGTGGCATGGACCGAGATGCCGTACTCCTTCAACGCCTCGGCTTGATCGGAAGCATAAAAGATCCCTTCTGCCGAAAAGTCAAAATGCATTTTGATGCTGTGCGGTTCACGGGTGTAGAAATGGCAGTTCCTCGTCTTTCCCTCATCGCCGTACGCGCAGGCCTCTTCGGAATGGGTGTATGTGGCGAACGACAAAGTCGCCTCGACGGCGGTCGTACCGGCGCCGAGCATCACGCTGATCCCCATGGTGGAGGGCTTGCGCAATGCCGATTTCGCAATGACGTCGTCACCCGTGTCGTCTAAATCGGGTTCGGCGGGGACCGCGCTGACATCCTCTTCGTCCCCGACGGCGGAACTGTCTACCAAGATCTGATTGGTCTCAAAGTCGCGCTCCTCTTCCGACTTGCCTTGCGGGGAATGCAAGGGCTGTGCCCAAAGAATGCCGCAGACATAGGTATTGAGCGGGCTCGATTCCAAAACCTCCCGCTCCTCAACGGGACCGACCAGTTCCGTCCTTACAAGTTTGAGGATATAGTCCTTTGCGCTGTAATATCGATCGTACCTGCCCATTATTCCTCCAACGGTTTTGCGTAGCCGCAGAATTCTATCCCGTACCAGAACCCGCTCTGATTATAGGGCTCGGCGATATCGGGATCGGTCGCATTGTTCACCACCGTAACGACATCCCTGACGAACAGTTCGATAAAGTCGGTGAAATCGTCGAATCCAAGACGTCTCCTCTCGCGGTCGGAGCCCATAGAGAGCGCGCCCTTGTTCAGACGGCCGATCACGTGCCCGTCATGCACGATGAGATACTCCCCCCGCTGCCTGCTGATCTTCACGGCGTCCCCGATTTTGACATTGTCCCGTATGTAACGCTGCCGCGCCGCGGCGTCCATTCCCGCAAGGCTCTTTGCCACAAACCCCGCGGGATCGATATCCCCGTCGATGCCAAGCTCGATCCTTTTCAGTCTCCTGCCCTTGACTTCGATATATCTGCCGCGGTCGGTCTGCAGATCCCATCCGTAACGGCCGCGGCTCCTTCTGACGATCAGTTCCTTTTTCGCCCGCGTCAACGCCACATAGTAGACTTTGATCCCGTCGCTGCCGTCGATATCGCCCCTTTGGTTCAACAGCACGGTATCGAATTCCCGCCCTTTGGCTTTATGGATGGTAGAGATCGAAACGTCCGCGTCGGATGCGGAGACCAGCGCCTCGTCCACCTGCCGTTCGGAGAGCAGCGCCCGTCTGAGAACTTCCATCGGGACGTCGTCCCCGTCCTCCCGATCGGCCGTGAACAGGATCCCCGCCCAAAGAGTCTTTGCCGTTTCCCCGTCGATCCCCTGTTCGGCGGCGAGCCGCAGAAAGGTCCTGCGGTCGATCGTACGCTGTATATAGCCGCACAGGACCGCCGCCAGCTCTCTCCTGAAACACAGTCTGCGCGCCCCCGTAAGCAGGGTGTGCCTGACGCCTGAGCCGTAAAGATCCTGGCTCTGCCTGTACGCGTCGCCGTTCGACCATGAAAGGACCGCGATCTTGCCTTTCCCGCGATGGCGGCGGATCGCCTCTTCAACGGAAGAATCGGAAACATCGAACCCGTCGAGAACTTTCAAAAGTTCTTCTTTCTGGATATTGAAGGGCCGATAGAGCATGGAACTTCTCAGCGGCGCAAATTTTTCGCCCAGCGAGGCCGTGTGCCGCCAGTCCCGCGTCAACTCGTATTCTTCCAGACCGTCGAACGATTTTTCCAGCCACTCATAGAGTTTTGCCGCGTTCAGCTCGCTTGCGTCGGTGATCCGATAGTCGTAGATCGCCTGACATTCATCCCCGAGCAACAGGAAACCGCACTCCAAATTTTTCAGAAGAGAGCGGACCATTTCGGCGCGGACGCCGACGAGGTCCTGTATCTCGTCTACGATCAGATAGGACAGGGACTCTCTGAGCTTTCTCTTGTCACGTTCGAACTCATAGATGAACATTCCGATCCGTTCGTCATAGCTGTTGCAGGAGAGATTCCGTCTCGGTTCGGTCTGCATCAGGTACCATGTCGCAAACGAATCGAAGGTCATGACGGTGAACCGCTTCGCATAGGGAGATATTTCCCCTCTGTCGATCGCTTCGGACAGCCTGTCGCGGATGACCTTGACGGCGCTTCTCGAAAAGCACAGCACCAAGACAGAATCGGGGAGCACGTCCTCTTCGTTGACGTCGATATACTTCAACCGCTCGATCACCGTGTGCGTCTTGCCCGTGCCGGGGCCCGCATTCACCAAAATTCTCGAACCAAGCGGACTTTGGATGATTTTTTCGGCCGAACCGATCTGTTTGATCTTCTTTAACTGATAGGTATTGCTCTGCGCGAGCGCCGCCTCGGGGAAAAGCCGTCCTGCCCTGCGCTTGCTCTCCCACAGGATCCTTCGGAACTTCTCAAGCTGCGCGGCGTCCTTGAAACGGTATTTCAGCGGCACGGTCTTCGTGACGAAATGCGCGCTTTCCACCTCTTCCCTCTCATGGTGTCTGAGATGGGCGCTGACCCATGTCGTCGAGCCGTCCCGCAGGCGCCGCCAGAATCCTCTGACGCCCCACCGCTTATACTCCTTGATATGGACGTCCGTCCTGATCTCTTCGACCACTTCCCGCCGTCGCGTCTTGCGCAGACGCAGCTTTTGCGCCCTGCTCTCCCGCGGCTTGACCGGCAGATCGATGTCGAAACCGAAGTCATCGTCGGGCTCACTCTCTTGAGGCGCAGATCCCGCGGTGATCTGCTCCGTTCTTACGATCTTTCTGTAATTTGCGGCGGTACTGCAATTCACAAACTCTCTGCACCCTTCATTCTCGCAGGTATTGACAAAGACGGGCACCCCGTTCTCCAGAATGACGCCATGCGAATAATCCCCTTGGCTGAAAGCGCAGGGGGTGGAGTTCTCGTAGATTTCTCCGAGGAGCGGAAGGGGAAACAGAACTCTTCCGTAGGCATCCTTCGGCATCCGTTTGGCGATCTCCCTGATCGCCCCCGGATCGATGACTTTTGAGAGAAACTTTTTGTCGGAAAGTTTGCTCTCTCCTTCGATCACAT
>CANRIY010000055.1 GCA_947630775.1 uncultured Clostridia bacterium
GTTCGATGGTGAGTTTATACAGCCATGTGATGAGAAGGTCGGTCTTCCCCGCGATGTGGTAGCCCGGCACGGCGGGCCCGCCTCCCGTAAGCAAGTAAATAATATTGAAATTATTGATATTCCCGATGAACTGCTGGATGAGGTAGGGGCCCGTGACAAACAGAACATACGGCAGCGTAATTCTTGCAAACAGGGTGACGGGGTTCGCGCCGTCTAATTTTGCCGCCTCGAAAAGGTCTTTGGGAATGTTCATGAGGACGCCCGTTGTAATGAGCATGGTGTAGGGGACGCCGATCCAGAGATTGACGAGAAGGACGCTGAGTTTGGGGAGGAGCGCATCATATTTGACGCTCCCCAAAAAGTCGATGCGCCCGCGGATCCACCCCCAGTCCATGAGGACGGTGTTGAGCGGTCCGTCGATGTGGAGAAAGTTGTTCATCGTAAGGAGCGTGATGAACTGCGGAATGGCGATCGTAAGGACAAAAACCGTGCGGAACACGGGTCTGCCCACGATGCCCTTCTTGTTGATGAGAAGCGCCAACATGATCCCGCCGAAGTAGCACATCACGGTGGCGAGAAGCGCCCATAAAAGCGTCCATCCGAGGACGGGGAAGAAGGTGCCCGCGATCTTTGCGCTCGTGA
This sequence comes from uncultured Clostridia bacterium, assembly GCA_947630775.1. Taxonomy (GTDB): domain Bacteria; phylum Bacillota; class Clostridia; order Christensenellales; family Borkfalkiaceae; genus Gallimonas. The sequence goes on from CANRIY010000055.1 coordinate 643, forward strand.
ACACCCGCCCGAACATGTTGAACCCGATCCAATCGAATAAAGATGCGGGCGGCAAGTGTTCGTGGTCGTAGCTCGTGAACGCCATGAGGATCATATAGAGGAGCGGAATGACGGTGAACGCCAAGACGCAGAGAATGGGGATAAAAAGCAATGTTTTATAGAGCTTCTTATCGAACATCTCAAACACATCCTGACGGAAGGTTGCAGGCATGCCCCCTTCATTTTTGGTCTTCCATGCATTTCTGCCCGATTTCACGGACGAGAAATAGATCCCGAGAAAGGCGATGATAATGAGGATGGTACACACGCCGAAGAGGAGCATCAAAAGGGAATTGTCGCCATGCGTAACGATGGGATTCCCCCATTCGTCCGTCTGGTCCCCCGTGGACTGTGCCTGCGTTCCGAGCGTGAAAAAGCCCACAAACGCGCTCCCGCCCGAAAGCACCATAAAGACGATGAAGCCCGCTTCGATGAGGAAAAACAGCCCGCCCTTGATGTACTGTCCCGCGCCGATGTTACCGAATCCCATGAAAACATACGAGAGCTTTTCCCATACGTTCCCATGGACGAAGCCGAGGGCGAAGTTCTTGCAGGCGGTTCCGATCCGCCTGAAAAGCGCGGCGATGCGCTGCGGCAGCTTTTTGGAAAAGTCTGCGATCGCACGGCCGACACTGATCAGCCATGCCGAGACAGAACGCCACAGCCGCATCCAGAATCCCGCGGAATAATCATGTTCTTTTTCCATAGTTCCTCCTTATAATGATATGTTTAGTCCCCCTCAGCGCCCGCCCGCGTCATTCCCAATTACGTCACCCTGAGCTTGTCGAAGGGTCACCGCATTATCATAAGGTGATGCTTCGACTACGCTACATCGCGGGCGGTGCCCGCCCGTGCCGCGCTTCGACAACAAAAAGAACGTGCGCGCGGGGCAGCATGACGTGATTTGGAACACCCCATCCGTCACGGCAAGGGTAGCCGTGCCACCTTCAGCACAAGGCACGCCCTTCGGGTGCCCTCGAGGGGAAGGCAAGGAATAAGGCATAACGTAATTAGAACCGTTGCCCACCCCCCTATCCCCCCTCCTCGGGAGGGGGCATGCGAGCGGAGCAGGATGGCGTCTGCCCCGTTCCTCGGCTCCCCTCTCAGGGGAGCTGTCGCGTTGCCCTTGCGCGACTGAGGGGGTGTATGCCGACTCGGCCATTTTACACCCCTTCCGTCTGCCGCTACGTGGCAGCCACCCACCCCTCGAGGGGTGAGCAAGGGGCGCCATATCAATCAAATCCCCCAAATTTTCTCTGCGTAGGTCTTGATCGCCCGATCGGACGAGAAAAAAGCAGAATGTGTTGCGTTTTTGAGCTGTTTGCGGGTGAAGAGCACCCTGTTTTGATACTCACCGTTGACTTTCAGAAGCGCGTCCACAAGCGGCAACAAGTCATATAAGACGTAATAATGATCGGCGCGGTTGTAGGTCTCTTCAAAGAGAGAAGCGGCAAGGTCCTTGAGTTTCCCGTCCGCGTCTTCGAATGTGCCGTCCGTGAGAGTGTCCGTCACCTCTTTGATGCGGGGATTCCGCGTTGCGAACGACACGGGGTCGTAGATGCCGCAGAGCTCGCCGATCTCCTCGACGGTTGCGCCGAAGATGTAGTTATTCTCGCGCCCCGCCGCTTCGACGATCTCGATATTTGCCCCGTCCATCGTGCCGACGGTCACAGCGCCGCTCAACATCAGTTTCATATTGCCCGTACCGCTCGCTTCGAATCCCGCCGTGGAGACCTGCAGGGAAACGTCACTGCCCGCGACGATCTTTTCGGCATAGCTCACGTCGTAGTTCTGCACAAACACGACCTGCAATTTTCCGTTGACTTCCCCGTCACTTGCAATCAGTTCGGCAATTTTATTGAGAAACAGGATGATCTCCTTCGCCCGCTTGTAACTTCCCGCCGCCTTTGCGCCGAAGATGAACACGGTGGGCGTAAAATCGGGGAGCCGACCCGCTTTCAGATCAAAGTAAATGCGCAAAATGGCAAGTGCGGTCATGAGCTGGCGTTTGTACTCGTGCAAACGCTTGACTTGGGCGATATAGATGGCGTTTTCGAGAAGCTTCACGCCCTCTCTTTTTTCGATGTAAGAAGCAAGCTGACGCTTTTTGGTCTCCTTGATTTTGGCAAATGCCTCGAGAATTTCGGGATCGTCACAATCGATTTTCTCTATCATGGGAAAGTTTTCCCGCCACCCATGTCCGAGGTTTCTATCGTAAAACCGCGCGAGCTCCTCATTGCACAGAAGGAGCCAACGTCTCTGTGTCACGCCGTTCGTCACATTCAAAAACTTTTCGGGCGCATGCCTGTATGCCGCCGCAAAAAGACGCTCCTTCAAAATCTTGGTGTGGATCTTCGCGACGCCGTTGACGTGCCCCGAGATGTAGACGGCGACGTTCGCCATGGAAAACTTTCCGCCGCAGACAATGGACATCTCCGCGATCTCTTCTTTTTGATAGCCGCAAGTGCGCCACTCGCGCTTCGCAAAAATGTGCAACCGTGTGAGAATGTGGGCGATCTCGGGCAGAATTTTCTCCACGAGGGTCACATCCCAGCACTCGAGCGCTTCGGGCAAAATGGTGTGATTGGTATAGTTGAAGGTCTTTTTGGCGATCTCCACGGCACGGGGAAGGGTCAAATGATACTCCTTTGTGAGCAGCCGCAAAAATTCGGCGACGGCGAACACTGCGTGGGTGTCGTTGAGCTGAAAGACGTGAAAATCGGGAAAATGCCCGAAGTTTTTACCGTTGTTTTTCACATACTTCCGCACGAGCTGCCCCACTGCTGCCGCCGAGAAAAAATACTCCTGACGGATGCGGAGGAGTTTCCCATCCTCGGTGTCGTCCGCGGGGTAGAGATATTCCGAAATTTTCTCCGCCTCAGGCGAGCCCTCCGCCTGAAAGAGCCGCAAAATATTGACGGAATTTCCGTAAATGGGCATATCATAGGGAACGGCGGTGACCACCATGTCCGAGAACCCTACTTCGATCTTCTCATTTTCGCGGCGGACGGACCAAGGATCCCCCCATGTACGGAGCCAATCGTCTGCTTCTTCGACCTGCTCCCCGTGAATGAACTTTTGCCGAAAAAGTCCATACTTGTAGCGGATGCCGAAGCCGTATAAGGGATACCCCTCATTTGCGGCGCTGTCTAAATAGCAGGCGGCGAGCCTGCCAAGCCCTCCGTTGCCGAGGGCGGCATCTTCCACATCTTCAAAGGTGTTGAGATCGAACCCCTTCCTTGCGAAGATCTCCCTTGCTTCATCCAAAATGCCGAGGGCGAGCAGGTTGTTGAAGAACATCCGCCCCATCAGATACTCAACGGAAAAATAGTACGCACGGCGCGCGGGGATCTTCTGCTTTTCCGATAAAATTTCATTCATGCAAGCCGCGGAGATCTCTTGATACAGCTCCACGGCGGTTTTGTTTTTTACTTCGATCTTCCATAATGTCTCTAATAGTCTTTCCCGATTCATACGCTCTCCTTTACGAGCCTCACGTTCTCAAATTCAAAGATGATGTCGCCCTTTGTCTCCGTCTCGCCGAAGTACGCCTTGACGCGCTCGGTTTCATTCTCCCGCACCAACACCAAAACGCCGTGTTCCGTTGTGGCGTAAAATTCGCCGCCGGGAAGAAGTTTTCTCGTCCGCGCAAGTTCGCGTAAAAACAGCGCGTGGCGGGGCTTTTTCGCCCAATCATAAGTTCTGCGGCAGTCGGGGTCTCCGTCTCCCGTGAGAGGAAGTTCGGTCCCGTACAAAACGCAGGGCATTCCCATGGAGAAATACAGGGCGACGAGGGCGGAGCGGAGAGGGATTTCATGTTCGCCGCAGAGGCGCAAAAAGCGCGGCGTGTCGTGATTATCTAAAAAATTCAGCATCATCCCATTCGTCTGACGGCGGTGGTTCATGACGACGCGGTTGATCTTATCCGCCGCTTCCTGTGCGGAAAGGTGCCCGCCCGCGAAGTGATCCGCAAAGATCTTTTGGAGTTTATAGTTCATCACGCCGTCGAACTCGTCGCCGCCGAGATACATATTGCTCTCGTGCCAAACCTCGCCGACGAGAAGAGTGTTCGGAAACTTTTCATTGACGGCAGTTTTCAGCTCCCGCCAGAGGGCATGGGAGACCTCGTCCGCAACGTCCAATCTCAGCCCGTCCACCCCCCACGAGAGGTATGTGAGAGCGATATGAATGAGATATTCCCGCACTTTGGGATTGCTCGTGTTCCATTTGGGCATATAGGGGCAATCCGCGAAGATCTCGTAGTTGCAGAGGGTGTGGGAGGGGTTTTCCCTGCCCACCCCTTGAGGGGTGGGTGTCCCCGCAAGGGGACGGGAGGGGTGTTGCCCGTCGGATGACACCCCCTCAGTCACGGCAAGGGCGCCGTGACAGCTCCCCCTCAAGGGGGAGCCGAGGGTCGGGAAATCGCCGTGGACGATGAACCAATCGTAAAATTCGGACGCCCGCCCCTTCTCCTTCACGTCCATAAAGAGCGGGTTGCTCTCGTCACAGTGATTGAAGACGGTGTCGAAGATGACATGCATTCCGCGGGCATGCGCGGCCTCTAAAAGCGCGTACATATCGCTGTTTTTGCCGAACATGGGATCGATTTTCGTGTAATCCGTGATGTTATACTTGTGATTGCTCGGGGAGCGGAACACGGGCGTGAGATATAGAGCGTTAAAGCCCATTTCCCGAATGGTATCGAGCTTTTCAATGATGCCCTTGAGGTCCCCGCCTGCAAAATCTTTCGCGCCGGGGATCTTCTCCCACGTTTGGGTGATATATGTATCGTCCTTCCCGCTGTCCCCCCGACGGAAGCGGTCGATGAAAATTTGATAGACGACCGCATCTTTTGCCCACGGGACGGGCGTGATGATATCTGCCTCGTTGATGAAGGGGAACTGGAAGAAGGTATAGTAGCCGTGCTTGAAATCGTACTCACTCGTGACGCCTTCCTCGGAGAAATAGTACTCCTCATCATTCGGAAGGGTCAGAAGGAAAATATAGGCAAAACGGGCGTCGCTTGAGGTGAGATCGCAGACATGGTAGTCATAAAATTCGTCACTGCAAAGCCGCCGCATGCGCGTGAAGTTGCGCCGCTTGGAAAAATCGTATTTATTGTTCCAGAGAACGGAGACCTCTTTGAACTTTTCGCCCCTCGCCGTTTTGAGGACGAGCCGCAGGGTGTTTTTGTTCAAAGGGTAGGCGTATTCGCTGTCGGGAATGTGTTGAATGGCGTATGTATTCATAGGATTTGTTGTGTTGATGTGGTTGGAGCCCCGCGTCATTCTGAGCGTAGCGAAGAATCCCGAGGAACGGAGTCCGAACGCGCCCCGCGAGATTCTTCGAGGTCAGCATATCGTACTTCGTAAAACAATTCAGCTCAGAATGACGCCTTCAGCGTCCGCGGGGCGCATCCCTCAGGACGGCGAGCAAAGAACTGGACAAAAAATTTAGTAAACCGTTTTACCTGCACAATATCAGAACGCGCGGACTTCAAGCTCCGTTTCAAATCCGCACGACGTGAGTTTCGACCGTCTCTCTCTTGACGGCTTTATAGTAACAATCGAGGATGGCATCGACCCGTTTTTCGGTAATGGCAGGGACAAGCAGTTTCTCTCTGTCGGCAAGCTCGGGCAGGGTCATGAGGCTCTCGTTCACCGTCACGATATTGCCCTTGGGAACAGACCCAAGCCCGTGTTCGGACAAAAACGTCACATCGCCGCAGACGTCGCGGATCTCTTTTTTACAGCTCTCGCTGTACATATCCACGAGGACGACGTGGAAGTTCTTCCCGAACTTCTCCTCGCCCGCCTTCATTACCGCCTCAAAATCCTGCAGCACTTGGAAAAAGAGTTCGTCGTGAATGCGGGAATCGACGGCAAGGAGCGGCACGAAGTTCTCTGCCGCGATCTTGCGGAAGGTCTCTTCCTCGGTGCCTGCGCAGATGATGGCGTCCGCGGAGTCCACATAAATTGCCGCGAGATAGGTGCGGATGATGAGGTTGAGCTTGTTCTTTTCGAGGGCTTTTCCGAGCATACGGACGAGCCTGAAACTCTCCGCCTGCTGCAAAACCGTCTGATGTTTATCCGCAAGAAGGATGATGTTGTCGCTCTTCCCCCTTGCGAAGCACTGGGCGACCCGCGAGGGACGGTACCCCAGAATGTTGACGGCGTGCAAAACTTTTTGCCGCGTCTCGGCGCTGCACTTATCGGTGATGCCGTTCAGAATGAACGAGACCGTCGTGACCGAAACGCCTGCCTTTTGCGCCACCTCTTTGATCGTTACTTTGTTGATTTCTTTCTCTTCCATAGAACCACCTCTCTTATATGCCGCTCCCATAGAAGAGAGCGGCAATAAGGGGGGAATTTTTTTCGCCTTTTACGGCGAAAAGAGGATGAATAAGGTTGATGAGGATGAGGGGTTCTCGGCGCCCCTCTCAGGGGAGCATGGGGAAGGGCCTACCCCTTCGGGGGTGGAGCAACGCGTCCTGCCAAGGATTGATAATCCTTGGCGCGTTGCGACATGAGTGAGCGCATTATCTCGCGCGAACGGTGACCGAATGCGGGTCTCTACCCGCATGAGACGGCTCCGCCGCAGGCGGTGGTGGGGGGGATGATGTTATCCTTATCCCCCCATCCGTCACGGCTTGCGCCGTGCCACCCTCCCCCCATGGGGGGTAGGGCTTGCTCGGGGACAGGGTTTTCTTTACAGCGTGCTCTTCAGGTCGGAGACGAACTTGTCGAGGGCGGCCTGCAAACTTGCGTCGTCGCCGTCGAGCGAGCCGTTGTAAATGGACGAGCCGAGCGATTTTGCCGCTTCCCAATATCTCGAAATTTCGGGGATAATGGGCACGGGAACGGACTTATCCAGTTGCTCGCGGATGACCTTAAAGAACGGATCGTCCTTCACCGCCGCATTCTGCTGGGCGTTCTTGTTGGAAGGGTAGTATCCCCTCTCCGCGGCATAGCGGAGCTGGTTCTGCTCGTTCGTGATGAACGCCGCAAGGCGCGTCGCGGTCGCCTTATGGGCCGACATGTTGTTGACGATGTACTGCTTGCTGTTGGAAAACGCGATGAGCTGTTTCTCTTCGCCGTCAATGGTAATGGACGGAAGGGTGCGATATTTGATATTCGTCGCGCCCTTGAAGGTGTCCTGCATCTCCCAGCCGCCCGAAATGCATGCGCCGAGGCGGTTGTTGAGAACGGCGGTCGCCAAATTTTTGGCGTCGTCCGATTTGAACTTCCCGCCCGACTGACGGAAATTCTTGGCGGCGTACTGCATGAACTTCAAGCCGTTTTCATTGTTCCAGTTGCAGGCGTTGACATTGTCGCCGTTTTCGCCGAACAGCGTACAGCCGACGGCAAAGAATCCCATGTTGAAATAGAACCCGTCTTCCATGCGGAAGCCGAACGCCATCGCCGTTTCCTTGCTGCCGGGAATGTTGGGCATATCGGCGGCGAGCATCTGATCGACGCTTCCGAGGAATTCGCTCAGATCCTGCTTGTCGTCGGGGAAGAGGACCGTCGAGTAGTACTCGATGTAGGTATCCATCGTGAGCGGGAAGCCGTAGAGTTTCCCGTCATAGGTCGCCTGTTGGACGGTCGCGGGGTCGTTGTTGTTGCGGATGTCGGAAGCGAACGTCGCCGCGGTGCCGTCTCTGATTTCAGAGAGGAGCCCCGCTTTCGCCATAATTCCGACTTGGTCGTGCGGGATGAGAACGACGTCTGCCGCCTTTTCGGGATCCTTCGCGACAACCGACTGCGCGTCCCAAGCGTCCTGCACTTCCACGCGGATATTTTCGGTGACGTCGGGGTTGGCGGCCTTGAACTCTTCTACGATCTGTTTGAGAAGTTCTTGGTCTTCCGCGCCGCCCCATACGACGACTTCTTCCGCGTCTCTGCCGCACCCTGCGAACATCCCCATCGAAAGACACGCGCACAGGGCAAGCGTTGCGATTTTTGTGATTGTTTTCATGGTTTCTCCTTGATTTGAGAATTGGTTTGCCCACCCCCCTACCCGTTGCGGCGGCAGGGACCGCCACAACCCCGTCGGCGAGGCCACGCCTCCTGTCGCGGCGTCCCTCACAGCCCATCGGGCTGTTGAGAAGAATGACGCCGCTCCTCCCCTAAGGAGGGGGCACGCGCGCGGGCGGAAAGAGGCAGGCAAAGAATAAGGGAAAAACGCAAACAGAACAGCGGCATTTGCCGCTGTTCTGTTTGCTTGCTTCATCGGAAGATCTATGCGGTGGTGTCGGTCACCTTTTCGAAGTAATGATAGATCTCAAACACGGAGTTGAACAAGCAGAGCCTGCCGTCCTCTTCCCATTGAAGGTTCCATTCATCGATCCCCACCGTCACGTTATAATAGTCTTCTTTTACTTTCGCCAGAACGGCTTCCGCTCCGTTATAGCGGAGCATGCCGTCTTTATCGACAACAATGGTGTTGCCCTGATCGTCCGCCCACTTGCCGCGGTACTTCTCGGGCAGAGGGTCGGAGGTCGGATGATCCGCTCTCGTCGAATAGATCGCGCCATATTCGTCGCTGCCGTAGTTGCGGAGCTCGATCGTCGCTTCCGTCATGTTATAGATCAAGAAGAACAGATCGCCGTTTGCATAGACGAAGTAGGTGATGCGTTCTTCGCCGATATCGGTCGGATTCGCAAACACGGTTGCCAAATACCGTCCGTAGAAAATAGAAGTCTTGTAGATGAGCAGCGGATCGCCGTCACCCGTCCACTCGCCGATGAGCATATCGTCGATGATAACGGTCGGGATCGTCGTCTCTTTGAGATAGTAAGCGTTTTCCGTCCTCTCGTTCTCGACATAGCTCACACCGAGGAAATATGCCTCGAAATCCATGAGAAGCTGGATCGTATAGGTCTTGGAGTCGCCCTCGTCGTCAGTGACGGTGAAGACATAGCCGTCGACGATCCCCGCACGGACAAGCTGAATGGACTCACCGTCGAAGGTGCAGCCGTCCCGATCGATCACAAGATAGCTTCCGACGGTACCCGAACCGTTCTTTTTCCATGTGCCGTAGTACTGCTGTTCGACGTGACCGTTTCCGAGCGTGTAGGTATAGCCGCCGTATTCCGTGATCGAGAGTATAGAGTCCGTGTCGTGATAGATATCATACGCCTTGTTGCCCGCGATCACGGTGTAGGAATGCCCGCCGACGCCGTTTTCGTGCTCAAGTGCGGCAATGACCTTGCCTTCAACGCCATCGACGGTGACTTTGCCGTCTTGATCCACCGCCAAATTGATCACAGCGGAAGTCCACTCCGTTCCGAGAAGATCGGAATCCGTGACGAAAAGTTCGGGGCAATCCTTCTTGATGAAGATATAAGAATACCGCCCTGCAAGGATATCGGGGTTATCCTCCATATAGTAATTTTCGAAAAGGGTGAGAATATTCCCGTTAGCCGAGATGCCGTAATTCTTTCCGTCATGCTTGAATTCCGCATTCATGTTGACGGCCACTTCATCGCCGTTAAATTTCACGACAACAACGCCGCCCACCGTCTCGATCGACAAAGTATCGCCGGGCGTCGTGACGCCTTCCCACTCGCCGGGATAATCCTC
>CANRIY010000056.1 GCA_947630775.1 uncultured Clostridia bacterium
TCACGGGAGCGGTCGTCGTCCAACCTGCGTCGTGCCCGTTGTAGAGGGTGATATCCTCTTTTACGATTGCACCGGCAACGTCGCCTGCAGCGGTCGCCCACTGGAGGCCCGCTTTAATGGTGATCGACGTGACAGTCTTTCTCCAAGCGTCACCCGTAACACCACCGGGGTTCAGCCAAAGAACATAGGGAACAGTTCCGTCCGCGGTGCCCTGCGGACCTGCACTGTGGAGACCGATCCAGCCGGATTGATACCCGAATGCCGTTTTCCATTCATCATATGGCTTTCCGTTGATGTAGATATAATCAAGGAAGTGCGTGGCGCTTGTTACCCCGTTGAGGACAAACTGATCGAGAGCGCCCGTTTTGGGCATCGTAATGCCATCGCCCTTCGCGCGGAAGTAAAGAAGCAACTGAGAATTCGTGGCCCCGGACGCTTCGTTGCCCCAATCGGTGGGACCCCAGAAGTTACTCCCCCAATCGGCGGGAGGAGGCGACTGAACTTCATAGTCATGAAGGACTTCCAATCCGGTCGTCAAATCGGGATCAGTGATCACGATCGTAAGATCGGCTTGAACGTTCTGCCCGGATTCATCCTGATAAGTCACTTTTACGGTCTGTTCGTTGCCGACTTCCGCCCAAGCGTTGATCTCGGCGATCGTGTAGCCGCTCTCGACATCAACTTCGGAGCCATCGGAGTAGTGAGCCTTGAGAGTGAAGCCCGTTGCGGTGCTGCTCGATTCAAAACGCTTTACACTGCCCTTCCCGGTTACGGTGAGGCTATCGAGCGTCTTTGTAGGAGCAACAACTTTCACGGTGAATTCAGCCGTCTTGCCGCGGTAGGTAACGGTACCCTTCACACTATCGCCCGCCACGCTCGAATCGATCGTTGCAGTATAATCGTTGTCGTTGAGTTTTACGGCTTCTTCTGCGTCGTAATAGGTCGCCATAACGGTGAGCTTTGTTTTGTCCACAGAGCCACTTACAACGATCGAGCTTTCTGCGTCGTATGTCGCCGTAAGTTTCGTTACGCCCTTGAGCCAACCATTTCCGCCGCCGTTGTAGAACACATAGTCCTTTTTGAGAACGCCGTTTTCAATGAATACCCAATTCGAATCGATTACATCCTGAGTGGCGCCGAAATCGCTTGCATTTTGATTGGATGCAACCTCCATACCGGCCTTAAACGTGACTTGCGTTACCTTACTGCGGTTTGCACCGTCATTGAAACTGATGATCAATTTACCGCTATCCGAAAAACCGATATGTTTCAACACGCCGTCGGAGAACAACTGCGTTGCTGTTTTTGTCTGCCCGTCGTATACCATTTCGATATATTCGGTCAGGTGGATTCCCTTGACTTTTTCAAAATAGTAATTTGCACTGGAAAGGACAAGCCCTTTAAGGTCTGTTATTCCCACAAAATTGATTTTGAACGACAAAGCCGTAATACCATTATCAGGCGTCCAATCAAAGTTTGTATTGCGCGGTGCGCTTTCGTCGTCAAGAATTGCAAGATACTTGTCGGTAACCGTGTTGTCTTGTACGTTGACCGTAAAGGTTGCTTCCTTTGTTACGTCATTGTGCGTAAAGGAGACTTTCCCCGTCGTGGTGCCTTCCGTCGTCCACATATCGGGAGCTTGGGTGATCGTGAAATTTTCGGGAGAGAGCTGTTGGTCTTCTTCAAGCTCCTCGTATTGCGCTTTCACTGTGAGATCACTATTCTTGATATAAGTCCAGCGTTGTGCGGAAATAGCCTCGACCGTAATGCCCGTAAGCGTCATCTTCTCTTCTACCGTGACGGAAAGTTCATACGACTTGTCCTGATAGGTGAGCTGAACGGTCTTTTCGCCCAAATCGGAAGTATCAAGCTCGCCGACCTTGATCAAAGAGCCGTCTACCTTGCCGCTCGTGCCGTCCTTGAACTGTGCCGTAACGTTGAGCTTGGCGGGATCAAGCGTGCCGTTTTTCTCAAGTATGCCGTCGTATGTCGCCTCGAAGCTATTGATACGGGTCTGCCAGCCGTCAGTGCCGGTTCCTTTCCACAAATAGTAATCACGGGCAGTCGCAGGACCGGAAACGTCGCCCGCCGACCCCTTATACTGGAAGCCCTGAGCGATCTTGATTTCCGTAACGGTATCCCAGAATGTTGCACCGTCGTTGTGGCAAAGCCAAACTTGATACATAGGGGGGCCATCTCCATTACCATTTTCCGAGGAATCGACCCAACCGAGACCGCATTCGGCCATGGGCTTTTCTTCACCGCTTACCGTTAAGAAAATCTTATCGCAACCGGCATACCAATTCTGACCAAGCACATTGCCGTGGGTATAATCCCCGCCGTTTACTTTGAAAAATAAACGCAATTGAGACCTTCTGGCATCCCAATATACTCCGGCGGCGGAACTCTCTCCACGGGAGCTATACGTCTTGCTTGCGAGCAATTCCGTGTCTGCAAGCGGAACAAGTTCGAGACTTGCTTCCGCACTTGCGGTGGTGCTCTTCGGCAGGAACAAAAGTCCGAGGCCGAGCGTCAGCACGAGCAACGCAAGCGTCAGAATCATCAGAACGCTTTTTGTCTTTGTTAGTTTCATCTTTTTTCCTCCTTATTTTTTCCCTATCGATCTATGATTTCCGCGCCCGAATCGGACGCGGTAAGATCCTTCTCCCGAAGAATATCGGGCGTTATACCCTCTCTTTCAAGACGGTGTTTTCATACTTGCGGACATGCTCCAACACATGTTCGTCGAGCCCATTGCGGCGGAGATACTCCTCCCACACTGCCCCGAACGGCAGCGTCTTGACCCGCTCCTGCAAGTCCATGAGGGCGGTAAAATCGCCCGCGTCCTGCAACTTTCTCATTTCGTCATGGGGCAGAAGGAGCGCATAGAGGAGCGCTTTCTGCATGGAGCGCTGCCCCGTGACCCATGCAAAGACGCGGTTGATGCTTGCGTCGAAATAATCGAGCCCGATGAGCACCTTTTCCGTGGCGTTGTTGTGCACGATCTCCTTTGCGATCTCTTTGAGTTCATCTTCGAAAAGGACGACATGGTCGCTGTCCCACCGCACGCCGCGCGTGACGTGGAGGGCGACCTTATCGTAAAAGGCAAGGAGCGCGGGGATCTTATCCGACACGTATTCAAGGGGATGATAATGTCCGTTGTCCAAAAGGCAGCAGATCCCCTTCTGTGCGGCATAATTCTGGTAAAATTCGTTGCTGCCCACCGTATAGCTTTCGACGCCGATGCCGAAAACCTTGCTTTCGACGGCGGGAATGACCCATTCTTTATCGTAATTTTCAAGGATCTCGTCGAGAGATTTTTTCAACCTCAGACGGGGCGTGAGACGGTCTGCGGGCACGTCTTTGAACCCGTCGGGGATCCAGATATTGACGAGACAGGGCTTTTGGAACGCCTTGCCGAGCTCGGCGGCGATCTCCATGCAGCGTTTACCGTGCTCCACCCAGAAGGAACGGACGCTCTCTTGGGGGGAAGAAAGAGTGAGTCCGTCCTTCATGTTAGGGTGAGCGAAGAAAGTAGGGTTGAAATCGATACCGTCGAGTCCAAGCTCTTTGGCAAATTCAACCCAGGGGATGAAATGTTTGTAGGAATAAGCGTCTCTGTCCACTTTTCCCGCGTCGTCGCCGAGGATCGCATAGCTCGCATGCAAATTGAGCCGTTTTTTGCCGGGCATGAGAGAAAAAGCCTCTTTAATGTCCGCTTTGAGCTCCTCGAAATTGCGTGCCCTGCCGGGATAGTTCCCCGTCGTCTGGATGCCGCCCGAAAGGCTTCCCGCGCCGTCGAACCCGATGACGTCGTCCCCCTGCCAGCAGTGAACGCTGACGGGGATGGTTTTCAAAGTTTCGAGCGCCGCTTCCACGTCGACGCCGAATGCCGCATATTGCTTTTTTATTTCTGTCATGCTGAAAATTCCTCCGTTTCAAATGAACGCGCAACGAGCGCGGACGCGTCTTCCGCCGAGATCTCTCCCATGGACTCCATCTGGACGAGCAGATTGCCGATCGCCGTCGCCTCGGTGGGTCCCGCGATGACTTTTAAGCCCGTCTCCTTTGCGGTAAGCGCGTTCAAAAGTTGATTTTTGCTTCCGCCGCCGAAGATGTTGAGCGAATCGTACTTTTCGCCCGTGACGTCGGAGAGTTCTTCCACCGCGGCGCGGTAGCATTTTGCAAGCCCGCGGAAGGCGCAGTACGCCGCCTCGCCGAGGGTGAGGCTTCTTCCCGCCATGCGTTCGATTTCCGCTTTCATGTTCTCGGGGGCGAGGAAAACTTCGTCATTGACGTCGATCTCGGCGTCGTTCGCGTTTTCCGCCGCAAGCGCGGCAAGTTGCGCAAAGGAGAGGTCTTTCCCCTCTTCCTCGCGCAGACGCTGTACGATCCACAGCCCCATGATATTTTTTTGAAGCCGCACGCCGCCGAAGAGATGCCCTTCGTTGGAATAGTTGTATTCACGGCACCGTGCGCTTGTGTTTGCTTCCTTTTTGAGCGTCCCGAGCAGGGACCATGTCCCGCTCGATATGTATGCTCCCTTGCCCGCGAGCGAGGAGACGACGGCGCTCGCCGTGTCGTGCGTGGCGGGAAGGGTCACGACGGTATCGTACCCCACTTCGCGCCTTACGGCGTCGGACAGACGCCCGAGCTTCGTCCCCGGTTGCATAAGCGGCGGGAAGAGCCGTGCGAGATAGCCGAGCGTTTTAAGGATCTCGCTGTCCCACGTGCGCGTGCGCGCATTGACGAGGCCCGTGGACGTTGCATTTGTGTATTCGCGGCTCATCTTCCCCGTAAGGCGGTAATGCAGATAGTCGGGGAGCATGAGCATGTGCGCCGCCCTGTCGAGCTTCCCCCGCTTTTGGTCGTCCGCAAGCTGGTAGATCGTATTGAACGGCTGAAACTGGATGCCCGTGTGCGCATAGAGCTTTTCAAACGGAATGCGGGCATGGACTTCGCCGATCGCAGTTTTTGTGCGGTCGGACCGATAGGCATGCACGGGAGAGAGCAAGTTGTTGTCACGGCCGAGCAGGGCGTAATCCACCGCCCAAGTGTCGATCCCGACGCTCACGGGGATCCTTCCGAGCTCGCCCGCGCGCTTCATTCCCGCGATGATCTCTCTTTCCAAACGAGAAATATCCCAAACAAGATCCCCGCCCTCGAGGACGGGTCCGTTGGGAAAACGATAGATCTCTTCGATAGTGAGGATCCCCTCTTTGACGGAACCTAAAATGTGCCGTCCCGAAGAGGCGCCGATGTCGATCGCAAGAAATTCAGTCATGTCCCCACCTCACAAATATCATATCACAAAATGATAATTTTGTCTATGTTCTTTTGAAATATTGACAAAACTTCAAGAATGTGCTACAATATAAACACAAATAAGCAAAAGTGATAAAAAATTATGTTGAATGACGCACGGAAAGAAGAAATCTTGACCATCCTGCGGAAGCAGGGTTCCGCAACGGTGAACGAGCTGGCGCAAGCCCTCTATGTGAGCGAGGCAACGGTACGGCGCGACCTCATCGAAATGCAGGATCTCGGGGTCCTCAGAAGAAGCCACGGGGGCGCCGTTTTGCTCGAAGCGGCGGACGAAGTGTCCATTCTCGTCCGTATGACCGAAAACGCCGAATCCAAGGCGCAGATCGCGCGGAAGGCGATCGAACATCTGCCGACCGACTTCAAAACGGTGTTTTTGGACAACTCCTCCACTGTACTCGCCGTCGCCCAGCAAATGACGCTCGCCGAAAAGACGGTCGTCACCAATTCTCTGCAGGCGGCGACCCTTCTCTCGCGGATCAGAGGCATCAATCTGATCATCCCGGGGGGGACCGTCTCCCCGCGCGGGCACTCCATCTCGGGGAGCTGGACGAATAAGCTCATGGGGGAATTCCGCTTCGATCTCATGCTCACGTCCTGCTCCTCGCTCGACAATACGGGGACCTACGAGACTTCTCTCGACCAAAGGGAGATCAAACGGACCGTGTTCCAGCGGTCGGTGTTCCGCGTTTTACTCGCCGACCAGACCAAATTCGACCAACCGGGGACGTACCTGCTTGAACCGCTCACGGCGTTCGACATGATGATCTTCGACGACCTCTCCAAAACGCGCCGCGACGCCCTCGAAGGGCTGCCGGTGATCGTTTAAGAGCTATTTGCGAAACACCCCCTCAGTCACTCACTACGTTCGTGCCGGCTCCCCCTCAAGGGGGCGCCGAGGAACGGGGACGCGTGACAGCTCCCCTATGAGGGGCGCCGAGAAAACGGTGCAAAAAGTTCATAAAAAATATCCGCGGGAGCCCCGCGGATATTTTTTGCTACGCTTTACTCATCTTTCTTCTTGGCGGAGCGGATCAACAGCACAGCCCCGAGAAGCATGCCGACCGCGGCAACGCCGCCTGCAATGCCGCCGAAAACGGTACCGCCGCAGCCGCCTCCCCCATCATCGGACGCATCCCCGCCTCCCGAAGGCTTGTTCGGGTCGTCGGGCTTGGGGTCGTCAGGACCGGGGTTGTCGGGCGGATTCGGGTCGGGATTTCCCCCGCCGCCCTCTGCATTGTCGAGAAGGGTCTTGATGTTACTCACGAGCCCGTCGATATATTCCTGCGAATAAAAGCTCTCTTTGAGCGCCGCTTTGAGCTCACTCACTGCCGCGCCGACCGCCGCCGCGTCCGCTTCGGAAAGGTTGGGCATTGCCGCTTCCGCACGGGCGATAATCGCATTCGCCGCCGTCTTATCTACGGTGTGCTCTTCGGTGAAGTCGACTCCCTCGGGCAGGGCGTACAACACCGCGTCGCCCGCTTCGAGCGAGATGTCGAGCATCTGATCGGAAACCTGCACATCGACGAGGTCGCCCGTTTCGGGACTCACCCGCTGCAGGGAGACGGGCGCATTCAGGAAGATGCTCGTCTGCATGGGATTCGTGAAGTCGTTATTGACGAGCATCACATAGTTGCGTCCCGTGTGTTTATCCCTCATCAGAGAGACGGTATAGTCGACGGCGTCCATGGGCTGGAAGATGAAATCGTCGGGAACTTCCGTCTGGGCGCCCCACTGCGTGCCGTTGAGGTGCACTTCGAGGCTGTCGAGGCCGATCAGCGTCTTGCCGAGGGCATGGATCTCCTTGTTGAGCTGCGCCACCGCATCGTATGTCTTGGGATTGGGAACGCCCTGATCGGAGACGATGGAGTCGACGAACGTCTCATTGCCGCGGTTGGTGGGAAGGAACCATGTAAAGTAGGAGAGCTGCTTATAGCCGTAGGCGAGCGACGTCATCGCCTGATAGCGGATCTCCGACGGGGAAGGCGAGCGCTTGTTCCCGGGGCTCCCGTTGGATTGGAGATACGTCGCCGTCTTGACGTCGTATTCAAGCCCGATCTTGCGCATCACATCGAGGTGGGAGAAGAACTCGTCACGCATCATGCCGGTGCCGAAGCCCGTATAGGGATAGAGGTCGTACATGATGAAATCCTGCCCGACGCCGAAATCTTTCATCGTATAATCGAGCCACGAGCCGACGTGATCGCGGTAAGGTTCCTCCGCCGTTTGCCAAACTCCGCCCGTATAAGCCCACATGGGCAGGAAGTTGAGGTGCGCATAGGCGTTCGGATCCGTCTCCTTCATTGCCGCGTACACGCGCGCAAAATCGTAGAGATCTTTATTCGGGGCGGGTTCATCCCAGATGTAGTAGCCGCCCACACCGGGCACGTTGCGGTATTCCTCAATGAGCGCCTTGATCTGATCGTCCATCATGGATTCGAGGTTCGTTCCGAAGCGCTCGTCCGCAACGGTGAGGTGCATGCCGTACTTCGCCGCATATGCCGCCGCCTTGAGATTGTCCTCTTTGGTATGGATGAGCATGCCCGTGTTGTTGTTATCGGTGACGTTGGCGAGCCAGTCGATGTCGGCGTCCGCAAGGAGCTTGAACTGCTCATCCCAGCGCTCGTCGCCCTCTCCCCCGTTGAGATAGGTCGTCGTGGGGAGCCAGAACACGGAGATCGTGATGTTTTCGTCGAAATCGTACTTCTTTTCGACAACGGTGATCGGGCAGCTCTGTTCTTCGATGCCCTCGCCGCTGACATGGACCGTCGTCTTGCCGACGGCTTTTGCCTTGACGGTGCCGTCCGGTTCAACGGTCACGACGCTCGTATCATCGCTCGTCCATGTGAGCGCGGGCGCGTCCTCGCCGAGGCCCGTGACTTTGAGCTTATCGGAAGTGCCGACGGCGAGCTCGAGCGCGGGTCTGTCGAGTTTGACGGGCTTGGGGGCTTCATGTAACACAGTGCCGAACACCGCCATTTCGCACAGCTGGACGAGCTTTCCGTCGTTGCCGTGCGCGCCGCCCGTAAAATTATCGGCGCCCGTGCGTCCCGTGACATACAGGCGCACATAGTTTGCGGTCGTCGCCTCGGTAACATCGACGACGAGGGGCTCGGTGGGCGTTTGAAAGTTCGTGAACGTTTTGACGTCCTGCCACGAACCGTCCGCACCCGTCGCCGAGACTTGGAGCTGGAAGTTAACGGGGAAACTCTCGCCGTAGGTCTGATCGTTGCGGGGGAAGAGCACGATTCGGGTCACATTGCATTCCCCGCCGAGGTCGATGCTCGCCCATGCGATTTTGAGAGGGTCGGTCGTTTCGCCGGGCATTGTCGACCAGCCGTTGGGCGGCTGTACCCCGGGCGTGCCGATCTTCCCGTCCGTGAGGAAGGTCGTCGACCAGCCCTCGTCTGTCTTTTCATACGAGGAGGAAGCCGTCACGGCTTTTCCGAGCGAAATGTTCGTGCTTCCATCGGGGCAGTAGGACGAGATCTTGCTGTCCTCTGCCGCGTTGACGACTTCACCGCTCAGCATGAGAGCACCTCCCCCGAGCGCGAAACATGCCGCACACAGAAGCGCAAGCTGAACGCGAAACCTTTTTTTCTTGGTTTTCATGGTTATCTCCTTAATTTATCGTTTCAATTTTCTTTTTTGCGCACGGCGCAGATCACGGCCGCGGCGGCAGACAGAACGCCGAAAGAGATCGCAATTCCGCCGCCGGGAACGACCGATCCGCACCCGCTTTCGTCCCTTTCCGTCTTATCGGGAGCGGGATTTTCGGGCGTTGGAGGAACATCGGGCCCTTCGCTCGGGGTCTCTTCTTCGGAGAGAGCGAAGAGCACACCGTCGCCCGCGCCGAGCTCTAAGAGAAGACTGCCGCCTTCGCCGAGCGCAACGGGTTCGAGTTTTCCCGTTTCGGGACTCACGCGGCGGAGCGTTTCCACCTCTTCGCCGAAGATCAGCGGGATCTCGGCGGGAGCGGAAAAGTCGTTATTGACGACCATCGCATACCGCCGCTTCCCCGTTTCGTCCTCGAGCAGAGAGACGGTGAAATCGGTGCCGTCCACGGGTTGGACGGGGAATCCCGCGGGGATCGCTTCCTGCCACCCCCACTGCGTGCCGTTCAGATAGACTTCCGTAGCATTCAGACCGATGAGCGTCTTTCCGAGCGCATGGATCTCAGCGTTGAGCTGTGTGAGCGGCCCGTAGTATTTGGGATTGGGAACGCCGTTTTCGTCCACGATCGCCTGCGAGAAAGTCTCGCCGTTGCGGTTGGTGGGCAAAAACCATGTAAAGTAAGAGAGTTGTTTGTAGCCGTAAGCAAGGGAGGTCATCGCCTCGTAGCGGATCTCCTCGGGAGAAGCGCTGCGGAAGGAGAGCGCATTATTTGCCTGTAGCACGGAGCTGACCGATTGCAGATAGTTCCCCGTCTTTACCCCGAATTCGAGCCCGACTTCACGCACGGCGTTGAGATTGGCAAAATAGATGTCGCGCGCCATGCCGCCCTGCGTATCCGTAAAGGGATAGAAGTCGAACATGAGATACTCGTGCGGGAAGCCGATCTC
>CANRIY010000057.1 GCA_947630775.1 uncultured Clostridia bacterium
TTTGCCCGAACAAATGGGCAAATGCCAAGAAAATTTTGCGCCAAAGATTATCAATCTTTGGCAGAACTGCAAAATTTTCCCTAAGAGGGGAAGCAAGGGGGCTCTCTCGGCTCCCCTTGTAGGGGAGCTGTCACCGCAAGGTGACTGAGGGGTTTTGGGCGGCGCGTGCCCCTCAAAAAAATTTCCGAAAAATTTTTTATTTTTTTCCAACAAATCGAGGGTCCCGTGCGTTGTATGGGTGTAAATCAAATTTCGGAGGAATCAAAATGAAAAAAATCATCACTACCATTCTTGCAGGAACCTTGGCACTTTCGGTCGGCGCAGTCGCAGCAGGCTGCGACTTCGGCGGAAAAAACAGCGCAGACGACAAGACCCCGTCCGACGGCGAATTGGCAACGGTGCAATCCGTTTACGGCTTGGGCGCGGTGACCACGGCGAAGCTCCTCATGGAATCGGGTGTAGAGGCGAAACCGCTCGCGGCGGCTGTCGATCTTCCCGCATCTGACGAAACGACGGAGCCCGCGGCTCCCGATACGACGGAACCCACAGCCCCCGAAACTTCGACGGATCCTTCGCAGGGCGAAACGGCTCCCGATACGAAGCCCGAAACGACGCCCGACGCGCAGCCCGACTATCAGCTCCCCGAGAGCAGTGACCCCGCCGTCGGCAAGGCACAGGCGGAAGCCGAGCAGTTCAACAAGTATTACAACATGCTCGAAGGCTTCCTTGAAAAGGACGCGACGAGCAGCGTCGTCAGACAAAACGATTCGACGGATCCCGCCCTCAGCGGCTACGAATTCAAGCTCGTCGTGACGGGCAGGAACGAGCTCGGCGAGGTAAACGTCCATACCATGTACTATACCGAGAAGGAAGTTGCGCATCCCGACAGCTACGATCACGACCACGATGACGACGATGATGACGACGACGAAGTCGAAGTGAAATCGGCGTATCAGCTCGAAGGCGTCCTCGCGATGGGGACGGACGCGGAAGGCAACCCGATCTACTACTACATGAGCGGTATGCGCCTTGAAGAGAGCGAGCAGGACGGCAGGGAGAGCGAGACGAAGAGCGAGCTCACCATCCGCGCCTCCGCAACCAAGGGCGATACGCAGAATTACGTTCTGATGCGCCATGAGATGGAATCCGAAGAGGAAGGCGCCGAGAGCGAGGCGGAGACCGAATACACCTACAGCGTCTACCAAGGCGGCAGGCTCGCCGAATCCACTTCCGTAAGCCTTGAAACGGAGAACGCCGAGGCGGAGTACGAAGTCGAATACACCAAAAACGGCGTCAGGAACAGCTACGAGATCGAGCGCGTCGAGAGGAACGGAAAGGTTTGGATCGAAGTCGAGTACAACATCGGCGGCGAACGCGGCAAGTTTGTGATCGAGCGCGACGCGGACGGCGGCTACACCTACAAGTTCTCCCAAAACAAATCCGACGATCTGCACATGAAAGGATACGACGATTAACTTGACAGCACGCCTTTGCAGTGATAAAATAATATGAAATTACCGCGGAGGCGCAGGGGTGTCACTCGACGAACAACTGATAAAACTTGCGGGTGGAGATATGACCGCATTTGACGGGCTCTACGAAGCGACGAAGGGGACGGTGTACTACATCGCCCTCTCCGTCCTCCGCGAGAGATCGCTCGCCGAAGACGCCATGCAGAGCTGTTACCTCAAAGTCATCCGCTACGCTTCCCGCTACCGTGCGGGCACCAACGCAAACGCATGGATCTGCAAGATCGCAAAGCACGAGGCGATCGACCTGAGGCGCAAACGCGCCAGAGAACATTCCGTCGACATGGGGGAGAGCGAACATCTCTTCCCGTCCTACGAGGCGGACGGCTACGGCAACCTCATCGATCTTGCCCGCCGTACCCTCAAAGATGCGGAATTCGCCGTCGTGATGCTCGTCGCCGAGGGCTACAAGCGGCGGGAGATCGCGCACATGCTCTCTCTTCCCATTCCAACCGTGACATGGCGGTACAACAACGCCGTCAAAAAACTGAAAAAGGCCTTAGGGCAATGAGGACGATACCTTGAAAGAAGAAGAGATCATTAAAACGCTCCGCGAAGAAGCGCAGCAACATATCCCGGACGTCAGAGAGAGGGTGATCGCCGAAGCTGCCCGCAAGGGGGCGCCACAGGGCGAAGTGTTCGCGGTGAGCCGCAAAAAGCGGGTCGGGCTCATGGCCCTGCTCGGGGGCGCGGTCTGCATCCTGCTCGCCGTGATCCTTTTGCTCCTCCTGCTTCCCGCATCGGGGGGCGGCGGGCCCGCCGATACCTTTAAGATCGTGATCAGCGTCGAGCCGAATTCCGCGCAAGTCAAAACGCTTGCTGTCCCGCTTTCGGGCAATGTGGTGCTTGCGGCTTCGGATACGGCGGAACCCTCCGTCTCGGGCGGAAAGGCTTCATCCGCGGCGCCCGGTGCGGAGTTCACGCTCGAGAACGGAAAAGTTTCCTCGACCCGTGCGCTCAACCGCTATGCCGCTGTGCTCATGAAGGACGTCAATTTCACGGGAGACACTGCGGAAGAGGCATGCCTGCGCTTTACCGAACTCGCCGACGGGAAGAAACTCATCGGCACGGGCGGCGTCCGTCTCAGGATCGAGGGCGGTGACCCCGCCACGCTGGACGGCGTGCGCGGCGCACTCTCCCAAAAATATTCGCAGTATACCTTCTCCGATATGGACGACGCTTCCTTCGACGCTCTCTTTGCAGGCTATAACGAAAGCGAAATGGGGGAATTCGAGGACTGGCTCGAACGGGAGTTCGAAGGGCGGCGGAGCGACTTCGAAGAGGAAGTCCGCACGCTGATCGAGAGCGGCGCATATCCGACCGATCTCGAAACGTTCGACAGGGAGGCCTTCAACCGCAAATATCAGTGTCTGGGCGAAGATCTCATCTTCGAGGACGGGGACGAGACGCCCGCGGAGCTTCTTGAAGAGTACGAAGAGCTCTGTTCGAAGTGGCAGCGTTCGCCCGAACGGGTCTTGGATGAGCTGTTCGAGGAATTCATGGACGAGATCGAGGATATCTACGAGCACACCTACGCCCCCGACGACGATGACGAACGTCACATCGGCGACGACGATGACGATGATCATGATGACGATGACGATGACTAAAAAGACCCCGCGGGGTCTTTTTTCGTGCTCCTCTCGGCGCCCCTCGTAGGGGAGCTGTCGCGCTGTCCTTGCGCGACTGAGGGGTTTCTTGGCTCCTGTGTTTTTGAAACCCCTTCGGCCCTGCGGGCCACTTCCCCTAAAGGGGCAGCGAGAAGGGCCTACCCCCTTTGGGGGGAGGCTCCGCCGCAGGCGGGGGTGGGGGGGATTTCTCGGCGCCCCTCGTAGGGGAGCTGTCGCGCTGTCCTTGCGCGACTGAGGGGTTTCTTGGCTCCCTCGAGAGAGTAGAGCGGCGTCATCCTGAGACAGTGAGAAAGAACGTCCCGAAGGATCTCGCCGCACAACCGAACGGATTCTTCTCCTCATCCCGAGCAAAGCGAGCGGATCTCATAGACCCACGGACGCCCGTACTTAAGAGGGGATTCGCTCGCCTCTTGCGAGGCTCGGAATGAGGGATCGTCCCTTTCCCCCGCGGGATTCTTCGGGAATTGCCGTTCGGACTGCGTACAGCTTACTGTCTCAGAATGACGCGGGGGAATGATTCGGACTGCGTACGTCGTTTTCAGCTCAAAATGACGCAGGGGCGCGGCTCACCATGACGTGATTTGTAAGATGTGCCACCAAATTGACTTATTTTTCCAAAAAGATTGACAGTGCCAAAAATTATGATATAATATTTCACGGAACATCACAGATTCCGTATTTTCGGCATGGAATCGTGCGTTCCGAAACAAATTTAGAAGGGGAGGAACAGTATGAAAAAGCATCTTTTGCGGTTTTTGCTCATTGTGATGATCGTCTGTTTCGGCGTCGGCATTATGGCGGCGTGCGGCGACGATACAGAAGGCGAAAACCCGAACCCCGACGAGGCTACGACCTATACGTTGACGTATAAGGCGAACGGCGGCGTCGGCGCAGACAAGACAGAACAGCACAAGGAGGGCGACACCGTCACGGTTTTGGGTGCCGACACCTTCACTTACGAGGGCTATACTTTCACGAAGTGGAAGGAAGAGGGCGGCTCCGCCGAATACAACGCCGGTGCGACCTTCACCATGCCCGCGCGCAACGTGACCCTCGCTGCCCAGTGGCAGGCGGACGGCTCTTCGGAAACGGAATACGAGATCAAAGTGAACGATCCCACGGGGAAAGCCCACGTGGAATTCGACAAAGAGGCCCCCTATCATACGGGCGACGTCGTCAAATTCACTGTAGATTTTGCCCCCGGGGACAACCTCAGGGTCGTTTCCGTCAAGGCGGACGGCGTCGAACTCCAAAAGGGTGAGGACGGCAAATACACCGTCACCGTTGCGGAAAAGGACATCGAGATCACGATCGAGTCGGAACCCATGGGCGAGCACGAATTTGACGTTTCCCTTTCCGTCACGGGCGGCAGCAACGGCAATTCCGCGACCCTCGACAAGGAAGGCAAGGTCGCAAAGGACACGAAGGTGACCCTCACCGTCGTCACGGCGGAAGGCTACACTGCCGAAGTCAAGCTCAACGGCAACAAGGTCAACCTCGACGCCCAAGGCAAGTATGAGCATACCGTCACTGCGGACGCGGCGTTCACCGTCACGTTCACCCAGAATGACGAGCCCGGCCCCGGCCCTTCCGCGAAGGACTTGACGATATTCCACAATGCGGGGATGTCGGCGGACGGTAACGATATCCAGCTCGTTCTCAGATTCAATGCAACCGGTTATGTAAATGCGGATGAGCTTACAGCCGACCTCAAGGTTGCCGTCGGCAGCGTGGAAGTTGCACCCTATCATGTTGATTTCTCCGCGGATGGCGCAAATACCGCTTACTTCCACATTTCCGTCGCCGAGCTCACGATCAAATCGGGCAGCAGCGCACAGGTCACATTGAAGTCCACAGCGGCCGCAAAGACGTATGACGTTCCCGCGACAAGTGTCGATAGCGCTCAAAGCACAGCAGTCTTTGACGGAGGCACCTATACCCTTGCACTCGAAGGTGAAAAGCTCGTGCTCAAATATACCGCCGAAGAGCCCGCACCCGCGGATGAGATCGATGGCGTGTGGACGGTTGAAACAGAGGAAGGAACCGTAACGCTCTATATTAAAAAGGTCGCGGACGGAATCGATATGGCGGAGATTACCATGCTCGAAAGCGACGGCGAATCCACCGAGATCGGCGCCTCTGTCCATCTCCCCATGAAGAGCGAAAACACGTACGGTTATGAAACTTCGGACAGCTCGGTTACCATTTCCGTGGTGGACGGAAAGCTGACCTATACCATCAACGGACAGACGCATACTTCCACGTCGAAAACGGCGCTTCCCGCGAGCATCACGCTCCCGAACGGCGTCTATGAGAATGCGGAAAAGACCGTGACGCTCACGCTCGGCACCTCGTCCACTTTGGTCAGGAACGGCGACACCCAGACGGTGACGCCTGCCGTCGTCGGTAACTTTATCCTCCTTCTTGCAAAACATGAAGGGAATGCCGAGGGCGTGATGGCGGGAAGCTTTGCAAAGCTGGAAGATAACGGCAGCCTCACCCTCTATGTCGGCGAGGAGAAATACACGCTCACCAAGCAGGCAGGTGAAGAGCCCGGAGATAAAGCTCTCAGTGATTTCGGCGCTTCGGATGCCATCACATATGGTGCCGAGGGCGTCAGGATCGTTCTCAGATTCAAGGCAACAGGCTATGATACAACAACGATCAAATCCGACATTACGATCAAGATCAATGACGTATCGATCGCCGCGCATGAAGTCGGCGGGAACGCAACAACGGGATATGAGGTATATTTCCTTCTGAAACCCGAAGATATCGCAAAAATCGGGAGCGACCCTTGCAAGATCACCCTTGTCGCGGAAGCAGAGATCACCCAAATCTCCAACGGCATTGGGCAGAACAATGCAAAGTTCGGCGGCAGGGTCTTCACGCTGTCGGTTGAGAACAATGAGCTTACGCTCACCGTTACCGCAACTTCCACCGAATCTACCGTGACGGTCAATGTCAATGGGAAACCCGAAACGGTCGATGGTTTGGGGTACGAGCTCAAAAACGGCGGTGACGCTGTGGCAAGCGGCAGTAAGGTGTCCACGGGCGCGTCGCTCACGCTCACCGTCACTGTGCCCGAGGGCTACACGGCGACCGTGAAAGTCGATGGCGCAGTACTGGAAGGCAGCAACAATTCTTATACGATCAAGTCTTTGACAGAGAATGTCACGATCACCATCACCTACGCCGAAGAGTCGCAACCCGGAGATAAAGCTCTCAGTGATTTCGGCGCTTCGGATGCCATCACATATGGTACCGAGGGCGTCAGGATCGTTCTCAGATTCAAGGCAACAGGCTATGATACAACAACGATCAAATCCGACATTACGATCAAGATCAATGACGTATCGATCGCCGCGCATGAAGTCGGCGGGAACGCAACAACGGGATATGAGGTATATTTCCTTCTGAAACCCGAAGATATCGCAAAAATCGGGAGCGACCCTTGCAAGATCACCCTTGTCGCGGAAAAGGAGATCACCAAAATCTCCAGCGGCACCACAGGGCAGAACAATGCGAAGTTCGGCGGCAAGACCTTCACACTGTCGGTTGCGGAAAATGAACTTACACTTACCGTTTCCGGAGGCAGTGCGCCCGACCCCACGGTGAAGTCCTTTAACATCACGGGGGGGGACATTAAACTGGAAAATGACAGCATTTATTTCGTCGTCAACGGCACTTACACCCTGTACACCGAGGCGGAATTGAAAGCGGAACTTCTCAAATATAAGTTCGATTTGCAGAAGCTCAGCGGCGCCGCGTCAGGGAATCCCGACGATTGGACCGTGCAAACAAGACATCCTCTTGAAACGCTTGAAGCAAACATCACCGTAGCGGCTGGGACTTGGAGTGTGAAATACGACATTTCCAAGATGGATTCTTATACCTATGCGGCCCATTTCAGCCCTGATGCAACTCCCGGGGATCTGAAAGTGCCCGCCGAGGAAGGAAAGGTGCTTGAATTCGGAGGCAGAAACTACACCCTGCATTATACGGCGGGCGGAGGCAATCAACTCACATACTGGGGTTGCGTCGGCCTTATGATCAAGTCCACGAGCGATCCCGTCAAGTACTCGACGCCTTCGATCTCTTTGGACGGGAAGAATATCACCATTGACAACAAGGGCCAAACGGGCATAAGGGAATACCATGTCGGCGTATTCAATGCGGACGGTCTGCAACTTCGCACCTATGTGTTCACCAAAACGACGGATACGATCGATGACACGAGGCTCAGAGACGGCACCTATCAACTGAAAGTGAAGCTCGTGAGCGCTTCCCTTGATTATATCGACTCCGATTGGTCGGACGCGGCTGCGACAGATTACACCGTTGCGTACGGGAAGTTCGAATATGACCTCAACTACGGCGGCGAGCAAGGCATGGCGTATGACGAGTGGATCTATTGGGAACAAGATTCGGGCAACGTGACAAAGGGCGTGAGCAAGTATTCCGACGGCGTTGTGACGATCACATTTACCAACAACAATGTGACTGATGCGGGTCTCTTCTACGCAACGCAGATCTTCTACAAGTCTACGGCTCTGAAACAGGGCGATAATTATTCGATCAAGTTCAAGATCACCTCGACGGCGGCGGGGAAGATCACGATCAACGGAACTCCGGTAGACCTTGAGGCGAACGTTGAGAAGTCTGTTACCCTCTCCGGGCTTACGCAGGGTGCGAATTCGACCGTTTCGATCCAATGCGCCGTGAACGGTGCAGAATTGAGCACACGTATCAAGGCGGCAACTTTCACGATCAAAGAAGTAAATATCGAAAAAACTTCTGAAGCTACGCCCGAAAAGCCCACGTTCACCTTTGTCAAGGGCGATGGCGCTACGGGCGAAGATCCTTCGCTTGTAGCGGATGAGCCCAACGATATGGGCGGCTACACCGTCAGCCTTCCCGAAAATCCTTACACGGCTCCCGCGGGCAAATATTTCCGCGGCTGGGAGATCAATGGCACCGTCTACTTCCCCGATGAAGTCTACGACGCAGAAGCGTGCGCAACGATCACCATCACCGCCGTTTGGGAAGATCTGTATACGAACTATGATCAGTCCGTTACGTTGAGCCATACTTGGACGAATCCTGTCAATGTAATCGTTACCGACGGCGCTCCCGCGATCGAGCTTACGGCGACCGTGAGCGATACCGCTCCGGACTCTTGGCACGGCATTCTCGTCGATGTCAACATGACGATCAAGGGTGCTTCGGCGAGCGATTTTATTCGCCTTCGTGTTGACGGTTTTATTTTCACTTTCAAAGACGATACAACGAATATCGCCAACATCGAAAAAGATGTTTCTAAATGGTATGCAACGTCCTATACAGCTCTCTTTGCGGACGGCGGGAAAGCCGTTCAGCGGGTGACGGCGAGCCTCAGCGGAAAGATCCTCACGTATACGATCGCGACCTATGCGGCGGGCACGACTGATTTCAGCACGGCACAGCCCGTCGCAAGCGTTACCTACAATGTAGAAAGCGCGGTCGACGTTCATGCGCTTAAGCTCTCGTTCTACTATGACGACGGCTTGATGGCGGATGAAGTAACCCCCAATAACACAATGTCTTTTACGGACGCGAAAGTCAAGGCTTCCGTCCCTGTTTCCGAAAATCAGGATCCTACCGCAGAGAAACCCATTACGATCGGCACGGACGACAATAAGTTGGTTCATGGCGGAATGCCTCTTTGGACGACAAGACTCAAAAAAGGCGAGAAGGTTGTGCTCAAAGGCACGATGACGTCGGCGGCAGTCAATAACTTTGACGCTGCGGGGATGTATCTTTATGATGGATTATGCTCGAATTTCAACATTCGTGCCGATAATTTCGTCAACGAAAATACTTCAAGCGATAAATGGCCTATGACGACACATGAAGGCTGGTCGATCACAAGCTCAAACATCGGCTCAACCGTTGTAGCGGTCGGTGGAGATTGGTGGGCAGGCGCTAAGGCGATCCTCAAAAAAGCCGATGTCGAGATTACCTTTGACTACACGGGAGAGAACGTCATTGTGACCTTCAAAGCGACGGGAACGGATGAGAATGCGGGCGAGAATCTCGGGAAGATATTCACCTATGCCTATACCGTAGCCAAGGGAACAGGCACGTTTGCCGAGGATTTTACGATCGGACTTGGCGGTGAAAGCAGCTATACCGTCATCAATTCCCTTACCCGTACCTCTGTGAAAGCATAACGCGTAACAAAGACACAAAAAAAGCACGGCATTCGCCGTGCTTTTTTTGTGCGCTTTTTGAGGGGGTATGCCCCTCCCGAGGAACGGAGTCCGCGACATGCCCCCTCCCGAGGGGGTAGGGGGGTGGGCAATGACCTGCCCTCTTTTTAAGGGGGCGGCCGAGACACCCCCTCAGTCGCGCAAGGACGCGCGACAGCTCAGGCGGAAAAGGCTCCATAAATAGAATGGTCGCCTTTTCCCGCCATCCTCAAGGAAGGACCCCTCGAGGGGGCGCCAAGGAGCCCACCTCAGTCACCTGCGGTGACAGCTCCTCCTTAGGAGGAGCCATGCAGCCCCCTCCCGAGGAGGGGGGTAGGGGGGTGGGCAATGATTCCAATTACTCACCCCGCCCCGCGCGCATTCTTATTACACTAAGCGCGGCACGAGGAGCGCCAGCGACGAAGTAGCGCCGCCCTTGGCGCGAAGTAGGGGAGGAGCGGCGTCATTC
>CANRIY010000058.1 GCA_947630775.1 uncultured Clostridia bacterium
CGGCGCAGCTCACAGTGCACCGCACTGTTGAGCAGAATTGCGCCGCTCCACTCAATTTGTCGAACCCCTTCGACTTACTGTCGTAACAAGCGAACGAGACAGTGACTCAATATCCCAAAAACGTATCTTTCTTCGCTCGCATTTATTTTGCGCGCGCCGATAAGGCGCAAGCGCAAAAGAAATCGAGCGAAACATTCTCAAATTACTGCGCGAAGCAAAACCACGCTTTTGCGGCAGCGCACTCAAGTTGTCGAACCCCTTCGACTTATTGTCGTAACAAGCGAACGAGACAGTGACTCAATATCCCAAAAATGTATCTTTCTTCGCTCGCATTTATTTTGCGCGCGCCGATAAGGCGCAAGCGCAAAAGAAATCGAGCGAAATAAATATCAGGAGGTAAACTATGAAAAAAGATCTCGGGGCAAAGCCCTATCTCTTCCCCATGCCGACGTATATGATCGGCACCTACAACGAGGACGGCTCCGTAGACGTCATGATGATGGCTTGGGGCGGCATCTGCGCGGAGGACATGGTCGCCCTCAACCTCGAAGAAGCGCACAAGACCGTCGCAAATCTCAAAAAACGCGGCGCCTTCACACTCGCCGTCCCCGGTACGGACACGATGGCGGAATCTGAC
Source organism: uncultured Clostridia bacterium (assembly GCA_947630775.1). Lineage (GTDB taxonomy): Bacteria > Bacillota > Clostridia > Christensenellales > Borkfalkiaceae > Gallimonas. The sequence goes on from CANRIY010000058.1 coordinate 638, forward strand.
TTCTTCGGGATCGCTTCTGCCAATAAAATCACGGACAAATTCGCCCGTACGGGGCTTCATGCCGAAAAGAGCATGCGGGTCGACGCGCCCGTCATTACGGAGTATCCCGTCACGCTCGAGTGTACCGTCCTTGAGATGCAGGAACAGCCCTACGGCTTGCGCGTCCTCGGAAAAATCGAAAACGTGCTTGCGGACGAGAAGACGCTCGACGAAAAGGGCAGGATCGACGCGGCAAAAGTGCACGCGTTCGCATTTGACCAGATGAGGAACGGCTATTACGCGGTCGGAAAGAAGATCGGCACCGCATGGAAGAGCGGCGCATATCTCCTCAAAAACGGGAAGTGAGGACAAATCGGTCGATTCCACTCTTTTTCGCTTATTTATCATTACGGTCATCGAGAGTCACACGCACGTGCTTGGGATCTGCCGCGATTGCGGCCGGCAATGGCTCGTGCCGCCCGCCGAGGATTGACCTGCACAGAAAATTTTCCCATCACGAAATCGTTAATAATTGATATCCAAAACAAGACACGGACAACAGTCCGTGTCTTGTTTTTGTGGAGCAATAAAGACAGAACCTTTTACCAGTATGTAAATTTGTATGATGAAGCAAACTTATTTAAGCAACTGGTATCTAAATAACTTTTCTTTAATTTCTGTTTGATAGTACGACTTTAATAACCTCTTCAAAGTGAATATTTTTTCATCTAAAACCCGATATTTCGGTCTATTTATTTCTTCACCTTTTTTATTAAATGTTCCACTTGGCTCATCGACATTGATATCGTCGCAAATTTGAGATAGGCCATAAGTCCAGTCGAGCCGATATTCTTCCGTAGTTTTTGCAAAACTAAGAACCTCAATCCATGCATCATACAAGGTTTGATCAGCCATATCAAGCGTATATTTCGAAAGAATATTATCTGCTCGAGTATCTTGTCCAAAACAAAACTGATTGATTAAACCTTCTCTTGACAGTGATTTGTTTCTTTGCGATATTCCAGCCCACAAAAAACATTTGTATAGGAATTCTCTATCATCACAATATGCTTTCCCACCATCAGCAGTTTTCATGATTACTTCACGTTCCGTATAATCGGCATATTCGTAGCAATTAGCTAACCATAAAGGTAATTGAGTTAAGATATTATCTTCGGCGAGCTTGTAAGGTTTTTGGACTTTACAATATGCCGTGTAAGCCTCAATATCATTTACCAATTTGCCATTATCGGCTTTCGGAATATTACTCAAATTAAAAAGCCATGCCATTGCGGTATCTGCCGTGGAGTCCACCAATAGCTCGGAAGGATTTTTACGAATTTTATATATTTGCCTTTCACCCAAGTCGCTATCAACATATAAACACTCATTGCTATCATTTTTATTTTGCCATTCAATTAAAGCGATACCACCCTCACTCGCGTTAAAGTTAGATCTATTACAAATATAGCCCCTGATGAAAGTTTTATCTATCAAATGTTGTGATTTCCAATATTTAATAGGGGAGAAAAGAACATATGTATCCGTCGGTTGCCGCAAAAAATACTTGAACGCACTCCATATAAATAAATTCTCCGTAGCGCGGTTAACATTTTTAGTGTCAAATATTTCCTTTGCCATTTCTTTATAGAGAAATTTTTCTTTTATGGTAAACGTGGGCTTGCCTTGGCTTGCGCCCCCTTGCGGCTCTACAAAGGGAGGATTCTCAAGCATTATTATCGTCATCTTGTCGTCTGTGAGCCAACTATGAAGTAATTTACTTTGTTGATTAAAGTCATCATTCACATAAATTTCAAGTCCCGTGTGAAAGCAAAACTTAAAGAAATCTTCACACAATGCATCTCCATCGGCAAGTAAACCGTTATTAAAATCAATATTTTTGCGCGTGGGGGGAATAATCATTTTAACACGGCCATCATAAAGCCCTTTTAACGTTGTCCACTCAGTATAGTCGTATGTATTTAACACACAATGCGCAAGCTCATCCGCGCGCAAAAAGCGTTCGAGATTTCCCGTACCCGCACACCTATCAAAAATTATGTAATCGTTCCCGATGGGGACTCGGCTAATAGCTTCTCGCACCATTGAAGTCGCTATTTTAACATATTGTTCAGGCGTAAAAAAAGCACCAAGCTGTTTTTTCAAAAGATATGGTCCCAACATATTCATATTGAAATGCAGCCAACCAATATTGACAGTATCTGCATTTTCAGTGGCAATTTGTTTTTCCCAATCAAATGGATGAATATTTAGGAAATGGGGGGAAATGAACTCTTTTTTAACATCTTCTTTTGTTTTGATATTCTTTGGATACTCTCTACACAATTTATTATTATAAGATACTATTGAATACTCATCTATCCAACCCTTTATGAATTCGTTTTGCGACAAGAATTCAGTAAGAAAATCGACTGGGTTATCCCATGCGCCAGAACGAACTTCTGCGCCCGTTTCATTATCAATTTTAATAAAAATATGCTCATTCAAGGATATGAGGTAACCATATTTAGGAATAGGCAAGGCACTACTGTTATATGCACGAACATAACGCGCCAACTGTTCTTTATGTTTATGTGTATTTTGAAACACCAATTTGAATTCGATTAAATTTCCACCATATCTACCGTCGGTATTCAATTCATAATCCGGTTCTAATCCAATCTCATTCCAAAATGCGATCATGCCCTCTATTTCACTTTTATAATAGGTACGGTTAACATGTGTTGCCATATACTTTCCCTCTCTTGCACAAAATATATAGCAAAGTATATCACATATGTAACTCATTTGTCAATACATATGGGTTTTATATAAATCACAAATGTGTTCCATAATAAATATAAAAGGTGATTATATGGATATACTTGAACGCATCAAAACATTAAAGAAAGAAAGAGGCTGGTCAAACTATCAACTTACCAAAGAAGCCGCCTTAACTCCGTCAACCTTGACAAATATGTTTTCGCGGAAAACCATGCCTTCTATTGCAACACTAAAAGCAATTTGCGATGCCTTTGAGATAACTCTATCGCAATTTTTTAATGAAGATGAAGCCACGGCTGTTTTTTCAAGCGAAGAAATTAAGTTGATTCAAAGATATAGACAATTATCGAAAAAGAATAAAACCATAATCAACACTTTAATCAATGAGCTTGAATAAGAACCCTTCGTCGGATATGGGCTGCGCTTTAGCCCTTTTCGCAAGCGCAAAGGACAAATTGGCTCCACTTTGCCTCCCTCTTCCCGAAAAAACTCGCTCCACAATCTTTTTCGCGGGAACCCTATGACGATTTGATTGAAATACATTTTAATAGCCCCATAAGAACAAGTCCCGATGGCGATCGGGGCTTTTGTTTTTACTCAAATACAGCGAATTATCCGATATTCGTACAGGAAAAATCGTGTATCGTGATGAGCAAAATCTGTATATAACGGCGGCTATTTATTCCACGGTGCTCTTGACATGAGCCTCGTAGGCGTGCGGTATTTATGGCAATGCGCCAAGTATCCCGCCCCGGGGTCCCCACAAAAAGACGAAGTATTTTTGTGGGGCTTATCTGCGGGGCTTTTTTCTTGCCTTTGGCAAACAGCCTACCGCACGTCTTTCTCATGTCAAGAGCCTTTCGCGGCATAAACCGCCGTTTGAAAAGACAAAACCACGAATATAACGAAAGAGCCTAAATCAAACACTTGCGTGTTCAATTTAGGCTCTTCGTGGTTGAGGTGACGTGACTTGAACACGCGACCTCTTGGTCCCTAACCAAGCGCGCTACCAAACTGCGCTACACCTCAGTAAAAGCATACTTATTATATGCAAGAATCCTCTCCGTGTCAAGCGTTTTCTCCGTGCATGACAAATATTTTTTTGCGATCTTGTAAGAAAGCGGCCCGCTTGACAAATTCCGCAAAATACGTTACACTCTTCTCATGAATAAGCTCAACGTCGGCATCTTTGCGCATATCGATGCGGGAAAAACAACGCTTACCGAACGTCTCCTGCTCCTCGCGGGAGAGATCCGCCGTGCGGGAAGCGTGGACGGCGGGACGAGCGCGACGGATTTCCTTCCCGTCGAACGCCGCAGAGGCATCTCGGTGAGGGACGCCTCGGTGACGCTGCATGCGTACGGCGCCGAGATCCACCTCATCGACACCCCGGGGCATGCCGATTTCATCGAAGAGACGGAGCTCGCTCTCGGCGCGATCGACGTTGCCGTGCTCGTCCTCTCGGCGACGGAGGGTGTTCAGGCGCAAACGGAGCTTCTCCTTTCCGCCATTCAACGGAGAAGCCTTCCGATCGTCATTTTTTATAATAAAAGCGACCGCGAGCCCTCTCCCCCGCTCGATGCGCTCAAAAAACTTTGCAATGCCGAACTCCTCGCCTTTGACGCTCCCGATTTTACCGAAAACGCGCTGACGGCGCTCGGCGACGAGGAGCTTCTCTCGGGGTATCTTGACGGAAATTTTGACGAACAGACCTTTGGGCGGCAGCTGGATGAAGCCCTTGTGCGGGGGGAAATCTATCCCTTGCTCTTCGGGAGTGCGCGGACGGGCGAAAAGTGTGATCTTCTGCTCAAAATCCTTGCCCGCTACACTTGTCCCCGCGACGAAACCGCCCCCTTTTCCGCTTACGTCTACCAGATCACGCACCATAAAACGTTCGGAAAACTTGCACATGTGCGCATTTTAACGGGTTCCCTCGCCGTGCGGAGCGAAGTCCCGAACCGCCGCACGCAGAGTGTTTTCAAGGCGACGCAGCTCAAATTTGTGCAGGGCGAAAAGCTCACCGACACAAGTATTCTGAAGGCGGGCGACGTCGGCGCGGTGGCGGGACTTGCGGATGCGCGTGCGGGCGATCTCTTGGGGGAAGAGAGCGGGCTGCCCGCCCCCTCTCTCGCCTCTCCCTATCTGCGGGTGAAGGTTATCCCCCAAAGAGAGGGAGATCTTCCCGCCGTCAAGGCCGCGCTCGAAGAACTGACGGACGAATCCCCCTCTCTCGCCCTCGAATGGGCAAGGGAAAAGCGGGAACTCATCGTTTCGGCGGCGGGGACCGTTCAAATGGAAATTTTGCGCGACACCATGTCCGAAAGGTACGGCTTGAATGTGGACATGGGTACCCCTTCCGTCGTCTATCGGGAGACCCCCGTCAAGGCGGCATACGGCTTCGAGGCCTATACCATGCCCAAGCCGTGCTGGGCGGTCGTCCGTTTTTACATCGAACCCCTGCCCCGCGGGAGCGGCTTCCGATATGAAAGTATCTGCTCCGAAAAGAAGATCGCCTACCGCTATCAGAACCATGTCGAGACCTGCGTGCCGCGCGTGCTCACGCAGGGGCTATACGGCTGGCAGGTGACCGACCTCAAAGTCACCCTCGTGGACGGCGAAGATCACCCCCAGCACACCCATCCGCTCGACTTTTTCGTGGCGACCCCGATGGGCGTGATGGACGGGTTGCGGAACTGCGGCACCCGCCTTTTGGAACCCGTATTAAGCGTGACCGTCTCCGCGCCGCAGGAATCGCTCGGCAAGGTGATCGCGGAGATCTCTCCGCGCAGGGCGGAAATGGACGCACCCGTCGTGGAGAACGGGCGGTTTCGTCTCCGTGCCGACGTTCCCGCCGCAGAGGCGATGGATCTTCAGGAACGGCTCCTCTCCCTCACGGGCGGAAAGGCAGTGTACGACGCACGGCTGAAAGGGTACTACCCCTGCCCAGACGGCATGGGCGAGACCCGCGAGCGGACGGGCGAAAACCCCCTCGACCGCGCGAGATGGATCCTGCATGCACGGGGCGCGCTGTAATTCCCCTTTACAGCCGTGAAAACGGGCGGAGCCTCTTAATGAATCATTGTGGTGAGGGAGCCACTTCCCCTACAGGAACAGCAAGTGTCCGCACTCTCGGCTCCCCTTCGAGGGGGCGCCAAGGAAGGCGAGAACAGCCGCTACGTCAGTTTTCCTTTTTATCACGGGTGTGATTTTAAGGGAAATGTCATCAGGTGTCAATCTCGGTAAGTTTCTCGCCTCCTATAAGATATATCTGTTTCCCGGAAATATAAAATTTCGATTCATCGCTAAAATTCAATATATATCTTTCATCTCCAATCGTCTCTTTCGTTACTACATTGATTTGTTGAATTCCTTTATCTGTAATTTCAACGACCGAAAACCTATGGGCTTCAGAAGCCAAACGATTATCTACGGTGGTCCCATTATCCACAAGAATTCGGGTAGAGCCTTCGGTCAACTCGTCTGCACAAGCGTTGAGGATCGCATTGGTCAGATCTTTTCTTGTCTCTTGAATTGATGAATTATAATTTAGAGAATATTCTGTTTTATAAGTTACATTTCCAAGTTTGCCATTTTTCAAATCTACTCTTGATACAGGGGCGTTAAAGTTTGCCGAACCGACTACAAACATTGCACTTATTTTATCACGTTGATAATTAAATGTATATTCGGCACTGGTAACTTTGTTTTCGCTATTTGTGGAGATATACCATTTTTCATTTGAAATGTTGCTTTTGGTGATATTGATGCCCGCAAGTGCTTTTTTTATAATTCCATCGGCACAGTTTTGAGTTAAACTATCTATAAGTTCGGCGTCCGCGATCTGCTTTCCGTCGTCGGTGTTCGGATCATCGGTCCCGGAATTTTCAAACACCTCAAGCTGATAGTTTTCGCTGTAAATGTTGACACCTTTCAATGGATATGAAATCAGGGTGTTGTATCCATAAAATTTGTTTGGGTCGGCAAGGTTGTTCATAAATCTTTCATCAGTAGTGTTGCTGTAGGAGACCGCGCCAAGTTCAACAATGCTTATCTTTTCTTCATTCTTTGTGAAAATATCAAAAAATCTTGCATTGCTTATCGGGCTTTCGACCTCAACAAATAATTTAAGTTTTTCGGAAGATGCTTTTGCAGCGTTGTAAAGTGAATTTGATAACTCTCCGTTGAAGTAGTTTTCCTTAGCGTCAAATTCGAATGCAGTTGTCTTTTTTACATCAAGGGCCGCGCCTGACACGCTCGCTGTCCCGTCGACGATCTCGTCAAGATCGATAGGGGAAGAAAGGGTGACGGTTGCAATTTCGATCGCACGCTTTGTGTCATCCACTTTGTAGATGGAAACAAAATCGACCTCGTCGAGCTCATCATCCTCATTTGCGCTTATGTAACATTCCTTGCCGAGCACGTTACCTTTGATTACGTTTGGTTCCACGTAATTTGAAACAAACATGCGGGCTTCATAGTTATGATCTGCCAAAAATTCATCAAAAGTGATGGATGAAGGGGCGGGCTCGGGGGCGGGCCCGGGATCGGGCTCCGGAGTGGGTGTAGGGTTTGTGTTTGCGGAATGATTGGGCCCTGTGGTATGCCCAGAATTGCAGCCCACAGCCGCAAAGAGCGCCCCTATCGCAAAAATCGCTCCGACGGCACAAACGGTGATTTTTTTGCCGATATGTTTCAACCCGTCGGCATGATACCTCTTTTGATGATCGCTTCGATTCATTTGAAAACCTCTTATAAATAAATGATGTTGATATTATATCATATCTCTGTCCGGGAATCAAGAAAAACGCTGGACAAACACACGCGAAAGCTGTAAAATTGACTTTGAAATACAATACTTTTGGATGTGTTACGATTTTTCGGAATCGTTTTCAGACAAAACACAAGAGAGGCATAACATGACATTTTTAGACGGATTTTTGGTGGCTTGCTTTTTGTTCTTCATCGGAAGCGTGCTCGGCTGGTGCATCGAGGTGCTCTTCCGCCGCTTCTGCACGGCGAAGAAGTGGATCAATCCCGGCTTTCTGACGGGCCCCTATCTGCCGCTGTACGGATTCGGCGTGGCGGGGCTCTTCGCCATATCCCGCATTCCGATCGAAACGGGCATGCCGTGGCTGAACGCCGTTCTCACCATTCTGATCATGGGCGTCGCAATGACTTTGATCGAGTATATCGCGGGACTCATCTTTATCAAGGGGATGAAGATCAAGTTGTGGGACTACTCCGACCGCTGGGGGAATATCCAGGGGATCATCTGCCCGCTGTTCTCCCTCTTTTGGCTGCTCGTGAGCGTTTTCTTCTACTTTGTCATCGACGAACCGGTCATCGCCGCGGTGACATGGTTTGTTCATCATATCGAATTTGCGTTTGTTGTCGGAATGTTCTTCGGCGTGTTCTTTGTCGATCTCGGACACTCCCTCCATATCTCCGTCAGAATCAAAAATTTTGCGACGGAGCACGGCATCATCGTCCACTACGAAAAGCTCAAAGAGAGCGTGCGGGAGCGCAAGGAAGCGCGGAAGGAAAAGGCGAGCTTTGTGTTCCCCTTGAAATCTCTTTCCGAACTCAAGGGGGAACTTTCGGAGCGGCTCGAAAAGTTCAGCTCCAAAAAGAAGGGAAAGGACGCCCCGCAGAAGGCAGAAAGCGCCGATCCCCCGCAAGAATAACTCAGACGGCAAAAAAAGGGCGGGCCGCTTGAACGACCCGCCTGCCGGCAAAACTTTTCCGATTCCGAATTATTATTTACGCGTTTGTGAAATTGAAGATGATTTCCACGCTCAAGCCGGACAGAGAGACGCTTTCCACGATGCGGAAGCCATCATCCGTTTCCTCGCCGTAGATCTTCATCGTCGCTTCCGACATGCCCGTGAGACCCGTCTTTAATTTTTCGACCATTTCGCCTGCGAGATCATACTTGTCTCCGTCCATGGTATAGGTCATTTTACCCTCACCGCCGGTGTATGTCCAAACGATCTCCCCATCCCCGACTTCGATGGAAGAATCCTTGTATGCCGCATTGAATGTCGACACCATGGGGGAGAGCATGCTTTCTGCCATGGACGCCGCACTCCCGCCGACGGTGACTTCTTTGAAGTTATACTTCTTGGCCGATCCGCCGCACGCGACGAGCGAAAGGCACAGAAGCGCCGCCGCCAAAACTGCGGCAAAATATTTGATTGCTCTTTTCATATTTTTCTCCTCTTTGATTTAAGTTTGCTCTGCGGCGCCGGCATGCCGTTTGCAAACGTTCTGATTCTATTATATTCCCCCCACCCCGTTTGTCAAGTAATTTTAAGGTTATCAACGATCTTTTTCAAAATTTTGTACAAAATCTGACGCCGTTGCATTCGGCCCCTTGCGCGACTGAGGGGGCCAACGATTCTAAATTGTCATTTCGAGCGCAGCGAAGCGGGGTCGAGAAATCTTCACTCTGTTCTTG
>CANRIY010000059.1 GCA_947630775.1 uncultured Clostridia bacterium
TTTCTCCTTTCTTTTATTCTACCATACCTCTGTCTTTTTGTCATTACCTTTTGTTCCAATTTCTCCGCCCCACGTTCACCTTGCTCGAAATGACAATATGCTTGAAGGCGCGGGACACCCCCTCAGTCACGCAAGGGCGCGCGACAGCTCCACTAAAAGGGGGCCAAGGGGGGATGTTCTTCGGGATTCTTCGCTACGCTCAGAATGACGCGGGGGGCGGCGGGAACGGCGGATACAAGATAAGAGGCGGAAAAAACTTCCGCCTCTGTTTTTACAGGTCGTCCGCATCCTGCGTCGGCCGCTCGGATTCATCTTCGGGAACTCCCGTGTAACTTCCGAGCACGTCGCAGGAATGCATATCCGCACCCTCTTTGAGGGATTTACTCCCCCGCTTGGGACGTTTCTCCTTCATCAGGAGCAGTCCTTGCTGTTGCTCTTCGCGTTCTTGGTGCTGCCGTTTTGCGCGTTTTTCGCGTTCTTGGTGCTGCCTTGCGATTTGTTCTGGGTCTTTTTCATAGATTCTCCTTTTTGAAGGGGAGATGAAGCTCGACTTCACCCTGTGACGCGCCGCAAAGCGGGCAGATGTTCCACGCTTCCTTGGTCGTGTGCATATAGCCGCACTCGCCGCAGATCCACAGCATGGGGCGCTCCGCTTTGTAGAGGGAGCCGTCCTTGAACGCCTCGTAGAGGTAATTGAAGATGATCCTGTGATTCTCTTCGACTTTCGCTACCTGTTCGAATTTGAGCGCGATTTGCCCAAACCCCTCTTCTCTTGCGATCCGCGCGAATTCGGGGTACAGATTTTCCGCCTCATCCTGCTCGTCGATCGCCGCAAAGCGTAAATTTTCTTCGATCGTTCCCGCATGAAAGGGATAGCTCGCGTCAATATGAATATTGTCTTGGCTGCCCGCATTCTGCAGAATCGTCTCGAAAAACACCTTCGCATGATTGGTTTCGTTCTTTGCGATCGTGCGGATGGTGTCCGCAAGGGTCTCGAACCCCTGCTTCATCGCCGCCTTTACCGTGAGTTGGTACCGCATGCCCGCCTGACATTCTCCCGCAAATCCTCTTGCGAGATTCAGATAGGTCTGCGTCTTGGTGAAATCCATGTTCGCCTCCTCTTCGCAAACTATTTTGGGCGGGAAAGCGGCGGATTATACGCGCGGCAGGATTTTCCTCTCTTGACAGTTCCCCTTTTCGGGGGTATAATAAAGAAAAAAGGAAATCGGTATGAAAAAACGATCGCGTGCGGCCAAGGCCGTACTCTGGACGCTCATCGCGCTATTTTCGGCGGCCGCCGTCTTTCTCGGCGTGTGGTGGTTCGGCTTCACCTTCCCCGCGTTCGACAGCGTCGCGGAAAGGGAACAGCAGATCCCCGGGCTCGATTCGGGTCTCTCCCCGCAGGGGCTCTGCGCCCTGCCCGACGGCGGGCCGTACGCATTCGCCATGAGCGGGTACATCTCGGGCGAGCCTTCCCGCGTCTACCTCATCCCCGCCGACCGTGTCGCGAGCGATATCAAACAGGCGGAACGCTTCGTCACCTTCACCGAGGGGGGCAAGGACATCGAGACCCACTTCGGCGGCGTGGCCTGTTCGGAGAATTACATGTATATTGCGAGCGGGAAGAAGGTCATCCGTATCTCCCTCGGCAAAATTCTTGACGCAAACAATGGCGCGGCGGTGGAGATCGACGACTTCTTCGAGACGGACTTCCGTAGCAACGCCTACTGCTATATCTTCGACGGCGTCCTCTATGTGGGGGAATTTTACCGCCCCGAAAACTATGAGACGGACCCCTCCCATCACATGGACGTCGGCGGGACGGCCAACCATGCCCTCGTGTATGCCTATCCCATGGACGAAGAAAAGACGGGCGGGATCGCGGACATGGTGCCGTCAAAAGTCATCTCCGTGTGTGACGAAGTGCAGGGCATCGCCCTCGACGGACAGGCCATCTATCTCTCCTGCTCCTACGGTCTGCCCGCTTCCCGCCTCAAAATATACGAAAACCGCCTCGGCGCGGAGACGGCTGAAACATTTACAGTGGGAGGGCGACAGGTTCCCCTCTACAAATTGGCGGACAGAAATGCAGACCTCACGATGCCTTGCATGAGCGAGGAGATCTGCCTCAAAGACGGGAAGCTGTACATCCTCTTCGAGTCGATGAGCAAGCAATACCGCTGGGTCGTACATAACAGGATCTCTGTGCTGATGTCCATCAAAGATCCCTTCGCCCTGCGCACTCAGGACTGAGTGTTCGCTCAGACAGTCTCTTCCGGTCCCGCTTCGGCGGGATCTTTTGTTTGCGCTCTTTGGGGCGGGACTTCCTCGATCATCTTATCGAGCATGAACTCGTAGATCGGCTCGGTATGGAACACCGCGCCCATAAAGTAGGACACCGCGGCGCAGATGACGGCGGGCAGAAGGAAGGAAAAGCTCCCCGTGAGTTCCACCGTCATGATGATCCCCGTGATGGGCGCCCGCACGACCGTCATGAAGAAGGTCGTCATCGAGAGTGCGACAAGGAGCCCCGAAAGCGTCGGATCCATGCCCATCTTCACAAAGAGAAGGGAGAGAAGTTTTCCGAGGATCGCCCCCATCGCAAAGAAGGGTACCGAGGCGCAGGCGGGTAGCCGCATGCCCGTGTTGACGACGGTCGCAAGGAAGCGGACCGCAAAGAGCACCAGAAGAACTGTCCACGGCGGCATGCCGAAGAGAGTGATCTCATCCGTCGCGAGCCCGAAGATGAGCTCTCTGCCGCTCCCCATCGCATACGCCGTAAAGAGCCCGAGCCCGCCCGCAAGGAGCATGGGGAAAATATATCTCCCGATCCCCTTCCAGAAGGTGATCTTCGCAAATAAGCGGTATACCCTGATGAAAACATGAAAGAAGCACACCGCCGCAAGGGAGACGATGAGCGCCGCAAGCAGCGTATAGGCGCAAAAGAGCAATCCCGCGTCCTGCGGAAAGGTAAATCCCGCAAGGAAGGGCCCGATCTCCATGCCCATCAAATACAGCAAGAGATTGCGGAGAACGACGGCGATCGCCACCGAAGAAAAAGAGCAGACAAAGACTTCGGGCGTAAACTTCTTATGCGCTTCCTCATAGGCGAAGATGATGCCCGTGAGCGGCGCATTCAGCGCGACGGCAAGCCCTGCCGAGGCGCCGCTCGTGATGGCGTAGCGGCGGTCCGATTTCCTGAACAGCACGCCGTCCGTCATGTCCCCGCAGGCGCCGCCGATGAAGAGACTGGGTCCCTCGGATCCCCCCGAAAGCCCCAGAAAGACGAGGAAGAGCGAGGAAGCGAACATGCCCGGGAGGACTTCGTACCATTTGAAACGGTAGATCCCCTGCACCGCGCCTTCGACCTGCGAAAAGCCCGTGCCGCGCAGGGCAGGGAGGAATTTCAGAACGCCGCCGATGACGATCCCGCCGAGGAAGAGAGCGAGAAAGAGGAGCGGGATAAAGGCGGGACTACCACGGAAAAAGGCATAATATGATTCGGAAAAGCGCTCTCCGCCTTCGAACAGGACGTTGAAAAGGGTGACGACAACGCCGGCGAACGATCCCGTGATCGCCCCCACGCCGATGATCTGGCCGTAGTATACCGCCTTATCGCTGAGTTTTTTGAGTTTCCGTTTCATGTGTTTCCTTGATATTTTTATGGACGTGAGGCGAAATGACGCCGCACCGTTGCCCACCCCCCTACCCCCCTCCTCGGGAGGGGGCATGTTCGGACTCCGTTCTTCCTCTCTAACTCAGGATGACGCCGCCCCGGCTCTTGCGTCCCCTCTTAGGGGAAAATTTTGCATTCTGCCAAAGATTGATAATCTTTGGCGCAAAATTTTCTTGGCATTTGCCCATATGTTTCGGGCAAATGCTGACCGCCCCGCCCGCACGTTCTTTTGTCGTCGAAGGGCGGCACGAGCGCCACAGGCACGAAGTTACGCGGGTCTCTACCCGCATGAGACAGTACCCGCGCAGCGGGGGATAGCCCTCAGTCGCGCAAGAACGGCGCGACAGCTCCCCTAAAAGGGGAGCCAAGAGAACTCTACGTGCGGTCGAATTGGGCCTCGTAGAGGGAGCGGTAGAAGCCGCCGTGCGCTAAGAGCTCCCCGTGTGTGCCCCGCTCAATGATGTTCCCGTCCTTCATCACGAGAATCAGGTCGGCATTCTCAATCGTCGAAAGTCTGTGGGCGACGACGAAGCTCGTCTTTCCTTCCATGAGTTTTGCGAAAGCGTCCTGCACCAATCTCTCCGTACGGGTGTCGATATTACTCGTCGCCTCGTCCAAAATGAGCATGGTCGGGTGGCAGAGCATGACCCGCGCGATGCACAGAAGCTGTTTTTGCCCTTCGGAGAGGCTTCCCTCTTCGCCGAGGACGGTATCGTACCCTTGCGGGAGCCGCAGAATGAACCCGTGCGCGTGGGCGGCGCGTGCCGCGGCGATCATCTCCTCTTCGCTTGCGGAAGGGTCCCCCATACAGAGGTTTTCCCGCACGGTCGCGGTCTTCAGCCATGTCTCCTGAAGCACCATGCCGAAGTTCTCCCTCAGCGACTTCCGCGAGACGGTGCGGATGTCCGTTCCGTCCACATAGATCGCCCCGTCATCGACGTCATAGAAGCGCATGAGCAGGTTGATGAGCGTCGTTTTGCCGCAACCCGTGGGACCCACGATCGCGATCCGCTTGCCCGCCCCTGCCTCGAAATTCATATGTTCGATGAGCCGCCGCTCTTTGGAATAAGAGAACGAGACGTCTTCGACCTTCACGTTCCCCGCCGCCTTGCCGAGCGCGGGGAGTTCTTCGTCCGAAGACTGTTCTTCCTCGTCGATGAGCGCAAAAACGCGCGCCGCGCAGGCGAGGGCGTTCTGGAACTCCGCAATGACTTCCGAGATCTCGTTGAAGGGCTTGGTGTATTGGTTGGAGTAGGACAAAAAGGTCGTCAGATTCCCCGCCGTAAAGGGAGCCGCGGTGCCCGCCGTCGAAATCGCAAGGAGCGCCCCGACGAGGGCGACCAGCGCATACACGACGGAGTTCACAAACCGCGTGACGGGGTTCGTCGTCGAGGAGAGGAAGAGCGCGGAGAGGGACTTTTTGCGCAAATTTTCGTTGAGATCCGAAAAGATCTCCTCGTTGGCTTCCTCGTGGGTGTACGCCTTGACGACTTTGAGCCCCGCGATCATCTCGTCCGCAAAGGCCGTCTGCTTTGCACGCGCCTCCGCCTGTTCGCGGAACATCTTATAGGTGCGCGAGGCGATGAACTTCGCCGCAAAGAGGGAGAGCGGCGTGACGAGGAGCACGACGAGGGCGACTTCCCACCGCATGACGAACATGATGACGAGCACGCCCGAGATCTCGCCGTAGGCGCGGTTGTCGATATATTTGAGGGGAAGGGAGCCGATCTTGCGGAAGGCGTCTCTTCTGAGAGAGGCGAGGACGTGATAGGCGACCCTGTTGTTCGAGAGGGAGAGGATGAACTGCCCCGCCGCCGCGGAGGCGATGCAGATCCCCAAAATGACGAACTGGCGGTAGAGATAGGCAAAATCGACGTTGTCTTTGCCGAGAATGCCGTCGATCGCCCTTCCGACAAAGAAGGGCGCCATGAGCTGCCCCGCGACCGAGACGACCGCCGCCACTACCGTGAGAAGGAGCCACGGCGTATAGGGCTTCAGCCTTGCAAGGATCTTTTTGAGGGTGGATGTGCGCGTCATGCTTGCCCTCCCTGCGAGGCGTCGATCTCGCGATAGAGCGGACAGTTTTTCAGAAGCTCCGCATGTGTGCCGATCCCCGCGATCCTGCCCTCTTCGAGGACGACGATCTTATCCGCATGGCGGACGGAAGCCGTCCGCTGGGAGACGATAAAGGTCGTGCACCCGAGCTTCCCGAGGGCGGCGCGGAGGCGTGCGTCCGTTGCGTAATCGAGCGCGGAAGAACTGTCGTCTAAAATCAGAATTTCGGGGTGCCGCACGAGGGCGCGGGCGATGGACAGCCGCTGCCGCTGCCCGCCCGAGAGGTTCTTCCCCTCCTGCGCGATCTCGCCGTCCAGCCCCCCTTTTGCGCCGACGACGTCCTCCGCCTGTGCGATCCCGACCGCCGCCCGCAGGTCCTCTTCCGACGCTCCCTCGTTCCCCCAAAGGAGATTCGAGCGGATGGTCCCCTGAAAGATGAGCGTCTTTTGGGGCACGACGGCGACGGTGCGGCGGAGCTTGTCGCTCTCCAAGGCGTCCACGTTCGCGCCGTTCACGCGCACCGTGCCCGTCCCCGCACGGTAGAAGCGGGGAATGAGGTGCACGAGGGTGCTCTTGCCCGAGCCCGTGCCGCCGAGGATCCCGACCGTCTCCCCCCGCTTCACCGAAAAATCGATGTCCGTAAGGGCGGGCGCGCCGCCGTCCCTGTACGTAAAGGTGACGTGTTCGAAGGAGATCGCCTCCTCCCCCTTCTCCTCCTCGGGGGGGAGATAGCGGGAAGGCTCCCCTTCCATATCGAGAACGGCGGAGATGCGGCGCCCCGACGAGAGCGCCTTGGCGACCGTAAAGACGTAATTGGCGAGTTTTACGAGCTCGACCAAAATAATGGAGACATAATTATAGAGTGCGATAACGTCGCCCTGCCCGAGGTTGCCCGCATTGACGCGCATCCCGCCCACGAGCACGAGAAGGATGACGGCGACGTTCACAAAGGCGAAGGTGAGCGGATTGGTGACCGCAGAGACCCTGCCCGCCTTCTTCTGCGCCGCACGGAGCGCCTGATTGCGGGAATCGAAAATTTCAAGCTCCTCTTCTTCGCGGCAAAAGGCGCGGATGATCCGCACGCCCTGCAAATTCTCCCGCACCGAGAGCTGGACGCCGTCCACTTTTTCCTGTACCTTGCGGTAGAGGGGCGCCGTCGCCGCCATGACGAGCGCGATGACGATGGTAAGAAGCGGGATGAGCGCGAGGAAGACAAGCCCCGCATAGACGTCCACGAAGAATGCCATGACCGCCGCCCCGAACACGATGATGGGAGAGCGCAGAAAGAGCCTGAGCGTCAGATTCAGCCCCGCCTGTACCTGATTGACGTCGCTCGTCATCAGCGTGACCATACGGGCGGTGCCGACGGTGTCGATATCCTCATAAGAAAGGGATTGGAGCTTGGAAAAGAGACGGCTCCTGAGCGATGCCGACGTCCCGACCGCCGCCTTCGCCGCAAAGTATTGCGCCGTGAGCGCAAACGCGAGCCCCGCCGCCCCAAACGCGACGAGCAGGAGCACGCCGCAGACGATGTGCGTCCTGTCCGCCCCCGCGATCCCCACGTCCACGATATGCGCGACGACGAGGGGCACGACGAGCTCCATACACGCTTCGAAAAGTTTGAAAAGAGGGGCAAGGACCGCCTCTTTTTTATAAGTTTTCAAAGAAGAAAGAAAATGCTTCATAGGATCAGACGAGGAAGAGATAGACGTAATACCCCGCAAAACAGGCGAGCATGACGGCTCCCGCGATCTTGCCGAGCTTATGTCCCTTGATGAGGGCGAGGACGTAGAGAAGGACTGCCGCGCCGAGGGCGACGAGGGCGTCGATAAGGTTGCTCGCCGCGCCCGCCGTCGTGAAGGCGAGCGGGTAGAAGAGGGAGCTCACCCCCGCGACGAGGAAGATGTTGAAGATATTGCTCCCGATGATGTTGCCGACGGCGATGTCCGTCTCCCCCTTGACCGCCGCGACGACGGAAGTCACGAGTTCGGGAAGAGAGGTGCCGATCGCGACGACGGTGAGCCCGATGATCCGCTCGGAAACGCCGAAATATGTTGCGATATATTTTGCGCCGTCCACAAGAAGCGTCCCGCCGCCCACCACCATGCCGAGCCCGACGACGGCGAGGACGATGAGAAACCACAGCTTTTCTTCCATTTTCTGAAACCATGCGCCGACCTTCCCCTTGGGCTTGTCCGCATCGTTTGCGGGGGGCATGTCCGCGATCCCCCCCTCCGATTTCTTCGCTCCCTTGATCGCGCCGCGGATCAGGAAGAACATGTAGACCGCGAATACGGCAAGGAAGATGAGCCCGTCCCACCACGAGAGTGCCTTCCCCCACGCGCCGAGCCCGACGAGGAGCCCGCTCGCAAGGAGCAGAACGGGCAGATCGAGCACCAGGGAATTTTTCTGCACGGGAAGGCTGTGGAAGAGGGCAGAGAGCCCCAAAATCAGCAAGATATTGACGATATTGCTCCCGACGACGTTGCCGATGGCGAGGTCCGTCGCATGCTGGACGGCGGAAGTCACCGAGACGCACAGCTCGGGCGCGCTCGTGCCGAAGGCGACGATCGTGAGCCCGATGACGAGCGGAGAGATGCGGCATTTCCCCGCGATCCCCGCGCTGCCGTCCACGAACCAGTCCGCCCCCTTCACGAGGAGCGCAAATCCCAATATCAAGAGAAAGATCCAAAGATACAGCATATGATTTCCTTTTGTAACTTCTAAGTAGACAATTCACAAGCGAGTTTACCACAACGCCCTTAAAAAGTCAAGCGATGAGCCCCTCGATGAGGATCTTCAGGCCGATCGCAACGAGAATGACGCCGCCGAGGAGCTGTGCCTTGTCCGAAAACTTATCCCCCGCCTTTTTGCCGATGAAAACGGCGGCGATGCTCAGCGCAAAGGTGATCGCGCCGATGACGAGGGCGCAAAGGGTGACGTGGAAGGGAAGCCCCTGCGACGTTTCGGCGGCGAGAAGGGTGACGCCGACGGCGAGGGCGTCGATCGAGGTCGCGACCGCCTGCACGAGCAGTTTGACGGCGCCCGTCGGGTGGGCGGGGACTTCCTCCCCCTTTTTGCGGTGTTCCATGATGAAATCGAAGATCATCTTCCCGCCGAGGAAGGCGAGGATCGCAAAGGAGAGCCACGGCGCGATCTTCGCGACAAGAGCGGTAAAGACCGAACCGAGGTAATACCCCAAAACGGGCATCAGAAACTGGAAGAGGCCGAATGCGCCCGCGATCAGGAAAATTTTCAAGATCCGCATGCGCGGCTCCGCCATGCCGTCCGTCATGCCGACCGCAAAGGCGTCCATGCTCAGCCCAACGCCGATGAACACGATCTCCCAGATCTCCATACAAGCTCCTCCTCCAAAGGGGGTCAATTTTACTTATTTCAAAGCCGATAAAAAAAGACTTACACGCGGAAAAAACGCGCATAAGTCTCGCCGTTTCATGAAATACCCGCGGCAGAACGCCGCACTGTGTGGATATGACCGCCCGAAAGGACCGACTACTCCCCTATGACGGTTTCGATTCTACCATATTCCCAAACAGATGTCAAGAATTTTGGGGCAGAAGCGCAAGAATTTCCTTGGCGCGCTTTACGGAGACGGGCGCGGTCTGCGGCGTGCAGTTTTCCACCCGCTCTACGACCCCCTCCGCCGTCCCGCCGCCGTAGGGAACGAGGACATGCTGCCCCGCTTCCACCTTGAAGGGGGCAAGATACCAGCACGGCATATCCCCGACCCGCACCTTGGCGAACGTAACGACGCCGTTTTCGGCGATCACCCCGCCGGAAAGTGAATGGATCATGTTCGTTTCCTCCGTTTTGTTTTAGAATGTAGAAGCCCTGCGGCCGCCCACCGCGTCATTATGAATCGCCGCAAGGGTTTCCCCCTCATTCCGAGCCCCGCAAGGGGCGAGTGAATCCCCTCGTAAGTACGGACGTTTGTGGGTCTATGAGATCCGCTCGGCT
>CANRIY010000060.1 GCA_947630775.1 uncultured Clostridia bacterium
GTGTAGCTCAATCGGCAGAGCAGCTGATTTGTAATCAGCAGGTTGCAGGTTCAATTCCCGTCACCAGCTCCACCGAATGCACATAACTTCATATATATGGGTAGGTTCCAGAGCGGCCAAATGGATCAGACTGTAAATCTGACGTCACTGACTTCGGTGGTTCGAATCCACCCCTGCCCACCACCAAACGGCACCCCAAAAGGGTGCCGTTTTGGCTGTGGGAAGAGGTGGCAGACAGAACCCCGATATTCCTCGGTGGTTCGCGCGCCCCGACCGAGGCTTCTATTGTAAACTAAGGTCGGCACGAGCCGACGGCGAAGTAGGAGGCAAGACGCGATATGTAAGTTAATTTCTCAACGCAGTCCCCTTCGACGAAGCTCCCGAGCGCAGCGAAGGGAATCCACCTCTTCCATATTCGTTTTAGGTTACACCACCAAACGGCACCCTGAAAAGGGTGCCGTTTTCTGACGGATTGGGCGGAAGAGAAGACGCCCGACTTTCTGCAGGGCTGTCGGATCAGGAGCTGCTGATCTTTGCGCGCAGCGCATCGATGCTCTCTTTCATATCGTAAAGCCGTCCGAATTCCGATGAATCATAGTAATTGCGCAGTTCGTCGCTGAGATCGTTCGTCGCGGCGATGAGCTGTTGTTTGGAGTATAGGCTATAACCGTCAAAGCGCGAGCAAAGATCGAGTTCGTGCTTTTTGACAAGGAAATACTCGAACGAGAGCGCATTTGTGAAAACGCCGCGGAATGCGTTGACGCGGCACCATTCCCGCCTCGTTACGATCGATTGCATCGAGTATTTGCGGATCAACGGGAAATAATCCGCCGAGCCCGTGGCGACGTACAGCGCTTCATAGGTCCTTGTCAGATCGTATTCGGCATATCCCCGCCAAAGATTTTCGGACGTCCCGCCGTAGTTTTCGGCGATCTCAAGCATTTTGCCGTAAAAGGAGATCGCCTTATTTACCATTTCTACCGCTTTATCGTCGAAGATGTTGCGGAAATTTACCGTTTTCATATAAGCGAGGCCCACATATTCGTATGCCATAACGCGCATGAGCCAATTGACTTTCAGGGTGCCGCGCTCCGCCTTGCCGATAAAATTCTCCAGCTTTTCCGCGATTGCGAGAAACTCGTATTCATATTCTTTTGCGGCTTTCGGGTCGGCGGAAGGATCGCTCATGCAGCGGATCACCTCTTTCCGCAGCTTCAATTCGGAATAAGAGATGAGCGTATTGACAAAATTGCAAACCTGTGTCAGATAACCGCTGTCCGCATAAGAGAAGTCTTCCTCGTCAAACCTTGCAAGTTGTTTCAGGGCGTCAATAAAGAGGAAGAATTGCCGATTGTTGTTGAAATCGGGGAAAAATTTCAGGCGTTCGAGGATATACATGATACGCTCGGAGGCAAAGGTGAAAGAGCGTGCGCCTTCCTCCCAGCTCGCAAGGATACTTGCAAGCTGGATGTCGGCTTTCTTTTCATAGGTCTCCTCGGGAATGTCCGAAAGCAGATTTTCATAGTCGAAAATGTAACGGTCGCTCGAAAGGATGTTTTTATACGTTTTGAGTTTGAGTCTGAAAACGATTTCCTGCACAACATTGCCGATGACTTCGTCGATATTGTTTTTGTCGAAGCGATTGGCATTGATCCAACCCTTGAGGTCGGACGGAAAGTCATCCGGCAGAGGATCCTTTTCCGTCAGGAAAATACACTTATCGGTATCATCCACCGCCATGAGCGCCATGCCGATCTCGATCAAAACGTTCTGCCTTACGCGCGTTTGCCCCACGTCGTCGAATGTGAGGATGATGATACACATATCCGATGATGAGATCGCTTCCTTGATCTGGGAAAAGATCGGGGCGCAGCTGAGCACACGCTTTGCCACGATCGCGGAAGAGATCGGATAGAATTGTTCGGTATGCAGGGCATTGATCCTTTCATTGAGCCTTGTTGCGACGTCCCGCCCGGATCCGCCATAGATGATTGAAATTTTTTTATAACGTTCGATCATGACTCCACCATCCGTAAAATTTGAAGTAATCCCTCGCGGATCGTATCGAAGTGATAGGTCGTGTATGTCTCCGCAAGGGTCCCGATCCCTATCGAGTATTTGCAAAACTTGATCATCGGCAAATCATTCACGCCGTCACCCACGGCGATGCATTCCGAAGGGAGGATCCCGAAATGAGCGCATACCGCCTCCAGACTGACAAATTTATCGATGCCTTTGGGCACGACGTCGAACGAGTCGACATGTTCGTAGACGGTGACCGACGGGGGCGGGGAGGAAAAATATTGCCGCAGGGAAAGTTTCGTCTCTTCATCCTTGAAAAAGAAGGTGAGGATGACCTCGTTGGGCTGCAGCCAAAACCGTCCGCCAAAACGGGCTGTAACGTCGGATAAGATCTCGGCACGCTGTGCGGCGTAAGAGGGGGGAACGGGCAGACGGATCGTATCGGGAGGGAGCGAGGACCCGATCGCGATACTGCATCCGTTTTCTCCGATAAAAACAGGGTTTTTGAGCGCCACCTGCCGGAACATGCCCATTTGATAGAAAACGGTCTTGCCCGATGAGATGACGATTTTGACGCCCTTTGCCTCGATTTTCTTCAGCAAAGCAACATCCTCACCGAGAATGGGACGGCTTACTTTTGCAAGCGTGCCGTCGATGTCAAATGCCGCCAGTTTGATCATAACATCTTCTCCCCGAAATCATTTGTCTCGACTCAAATTATATCTGTATTTTTGAATAAAGTCAAGCCCCCGAAAAGGCCGTATGACTGTTTCTTGCTATTTGTTTGAATAAGCGGTAAAATCGGGGGCTACTTCGCGCCAAGGACGGCGCTCGTGCCGCGCTTCGACAACAAAAGAACGTGCGCGCGGGGCAGGATGACGTTATTTTAGAACGAAACCCCTCAGTCACCTGCGGTGACAGCTCCCCTAAGAGGGGAGCCAAGGGGGGGGCGGAACGTCCAAGAGGGGAGCCAAGGGGGGGCGGAACGTCCAAGAGGGGAGCCAAGGGGGGGGGCGGAACGTCCAAGAGGGGAGCCAAGGGGGGCGGACTGCGTTCCGCGAGATTCTTCGGGAATTACGGTTCGGACTGCGTACAACAATTCGGCTCAGAATGACGCGGAACGAGAGGGCGTAAAAAAAGAGCGGTTCGCAGGGAACCGCTCTTTTTTTACGAGGTTTAGTCGTGGTCCATAACCCAGTAACCGCCCTCATGCTGAAGGGGAGGGAATGTCGTCCCCTTCTCGAGATAGGTCTTTTCGCCGTCGCGGCTCTCGCCGTTCTTGTCGTATGCCTTGTAGTTGCAGGACATCGGCACGATCTCTCCGGATCTGAATTTTTCCATATCTACCTCCATGCCCTTATTTTGTGCAGGGAGCCCCGCTTTATACTTGACTTTTTGTGGAAAAAATGATACGCTCTTCTCATAAGAATAGATACGGAAGAAGAGACCTATAACGGCTGTCCGTTATAGGTTTCCCTTGTATTGGGGACGTCTTTCAGGAGGAGCACATGGGAAATGCCATGAACAAAGGGCTGATTTTATCGTCCGAACAGCAGACGTTTGTTTCAAAGGCGCTCGAGGGGCACAATATCCTCGTGGATGCATGTATCGGGAGCGGCAAGACGACGGCGATCCAGCGGCTCTGCGACGCCTTTCCCGTACACAAAAAGATCTTATATCTCACCTATAACCGTCTGTTGAAGTTGGACGCGCGTGCAAAGATCAAAAACTTCAACGTGACGGTGACGAACTATCACGGTTTCGCCTATACGGCGCTCAAAAACGCGGGGATCTATGCGGGGATCTCCGATCTGATCCAGTGCTTCAATGCACAGAAGCCGCCCATAGAGCAATATGACGTTCTCGTCATCGACGAATATCAGGATATCGAACAGGAGACGGCGACCCTTCTCGAAATCGTAAAAGCCGCCAATCCCGCCATGCAGATCATCGCGGTGGGGGACATGGAGCAGAAGATCTACGACAAGACGACGCTGGACGTCGGGCGGTTCATCGAAGATTTTTTGGGAAAGCACATCAAACTCGAATTTACGCTCTGTTTCCGCCTCAACGGGATGCATGCCGCGTTTCTCGGAAGGGTCTGGAAGAAGGAGATCGTCGGCGTAAACAACGGCTGCCGCGTGGAGACGATGGGGCTCGAAGAGGCGGTTGCATTCCTCTCTTCCCAAAGGCCGCGGGATATCCTCTGCCTCGGGTCGAGGACGGGGAAGCTCTCCTTCGTCCTCAATGCCTTGGAAGAAGAATATCCCGCCGTTTTCAACAAGAATACCGTCTTTGCCAGCATCAACGAACGGGATGCGGGGGCGTCCTATCCGCGCAGTACGTCCGCGATCTTTACGACGTACGACAGCAGCAAGGGCTTGGAGCGGAAGATCTGCATGCTCTTCGACTTTACGGAGAGCTACTGGCAGGCGCGGATCGTAAAACCGCAGCAGTCCTATGAGATATTGAGGAATATTTTCTGTGTTGCGGCGAGCCGCGGGAAGGAGCGCATCATCTTCGTCTCGGACGGCGAAGCGGCGCTCTCGGAGGAGACCCTCTCCGACGATACGCAGACGGGCGCCGATTTTTCGGACGTGGAGATGTCGTCCATGTTCGATTTCAAATACAAAGAGGACGTCGAGGCGTGCTATAACCTCTTGAAAATTGCTCCTCTGACCGACGAAAAACAGCCGATCCCCATCCCGAACACGGACGGGCTCATCGACCTTTCCCCCTGCATCGGGATCTTTCAGGAAGCGGACTTTTTTTCGAACTACGATATCGACAGGGATATCGAACTCTGGCTGGAAGTCAACCGTGACAGGCGGTTTCTCTTCCGTGAAGAGGACCGTGCGCTCCCCGTGGCGCAAAAGATCCTTCTGCTCGTCTCCCTCGAAACGCGCCAGAACCGTTACATGACGCAGGCGCGCTGTCCTTTCGTCTCACCCGAGGCGGAAATGCTCCTCCACTGCCGCCTCGAAACGCTGTTTTCGAAGGACGAGACGGTGCAGGCGCCCTGCAGGATCGAGTTCGGCGGGGCGGGCGGAAGTCGTCTGTTTACGGCGCGCGGTTATGCGGACGTCCTAAAAGACGGCGTTGTGTATGAGCTCAAATTCGTCTCCGAACTTGCGCACGAGCACTTTTTACAGTGCGCGAGCTATGTCGTTGCGCTCGGGCTGGAGCGGGGCGTGCTGTGGAACACCCGCGACAACCTTCGCTATGAAATTGAGATCCCCGACCGTGCGGCCTTTCTCGACGCCGTCGCCCGTACGGTCACGAAGCATTTTTCCGAAAAATATTTTCCCGCCGGGAGGGAAGTGTGAGCGGTTTTTCATTGAAAGCGGCGCGCCGAATCGGTTTTACTCAATATGTTTTTTTGATGAAAACACAAATGGAGCCGTTGAGCAGTTGACAATTTTTTTCGCGCGTGATACGATATTATGGTATGCGTAAAATCCCATTGGGATTTTCGCGCTTCTTCCTTTTTCGTGATCGGAGGTGATTTTTTGATAAAAACACTTGCAAAATGTATCAGAGAATATAAGCTCGTTTCTATTCTCTCGCCCATATTCGTCACGTTCGAAGTCATTCTCGAATGCCTCATTCCCTTTGTCATTACCCTGCTCGGGGAAGCGATCGAGGGGGGCGCGGGACTTTGGGCAAGCGGCGCTTCGGTGACGTGGAGAAGTTTGGGCGTCGGGCAGTATGCGCTCATTCTCGTCGGCATGGCGATCCTGTCGCTCGTCTGCGGCGCGGCGGCGGGTGCGTTTTGTGCAAAGGCTTCCTGCGGTTTTGCCAAAAACGTCAGGCAGGACCTTTACTATAAGGTACAGGAATTTTCCTTTGAAAACATCGATAAGTTTTCGACGCCTTCCCTCGTCACCCGTATGACGACGGATATCATGAATGTGCAGATGGCGTTCATGATGATCATCCGCGTCGCGGTCAGGAGCCCCATGATGATGATCTTCTCCGTCGTGATGGCATTTGTGATGGGCGGAAGTCTCGCATGGATCTTCGTCGGCGTCATTTTCCCGCTCGCGGGCATCCTCTTTTTCATCATGTGGAAGACGATGCCGCTCTTCCGCAGAGTATTCAAGAAGTACGATAACTTAAACGAGTCCATTCAGGAGAACATCTCGGGCATCCGCGTCGTCAAGTCGTATGTGCGCGAGGACTTCGAAAAGGAGAAGTTCGACCGCGCCGCGACCGATGTGCAGAAGGATTTTACGAAAGCGGAACGCATCCTCGCATGGAACAACCCCGTGATGCAGCTTTTTTTCTACGGAGTCCTTTCTACCATACTTTTTCTCGGCTCTTATCTGATCCTGAAAACCACCAACATTGAGCTCATCCTTTCCGATTCGGGCTCTCCGCTCACGGTGTGGTCGGTCTCCCAGCTCGTTGTCTACGGAATGCAGATCCTTTCTTCGCTCATGATGTTCTCCATGGTATTTGCCATGATCACGATGTCTGTCGAGAGCGCAAGGCGTATCTGCGAGATCATGAATGAGGAGTCCACCCTGCACAGCCCTGAAAACGCCGTCAAAGAGGTGAAGGACGGTTCCATCGACTTCAATGATGTGAGTTTCAAGTATTCGGCGACCGCCGAAAAGAACGTGCTCGAGGATATCGATCTCCATATCCGTTCGGGGGAGACGATCGGCATCATCGGCGGGACGGGTTCCTCCAAGACGTCGCTCGTCAATCTCATCTCCCGCCTCTATGACGTGACGGAGGGGAGCGTGAAGGTCGGCGGACGGGACGTGAGAGAGTACGATCTCGAGGCCCTGCGCAATCAGGTCGCCGTCGTGCTCCAGAAGAACGTGCTCTTTTCGGGCACCATCAAAGAAAACCTGCGCTGGGGCAACCCCGACGCCACCGATGAGGAGATGGAAGAGGCCTGCAAGCTGGCACAGGCGGACGAGTTCATCCAGACCTTCCCCAAAAAGTACGATACATATATCGAACAGGGCGGGACGAACGTCTCGGGCGGGCAGAAACAGCGGCTCTGCATCGCCCGCGCCCTTCTCAAAAAGCCCAAAATTTTGATTTTGGACGACTCGACTTCCGCCGTCGATACGCACACGGACGCCCTCATCCGCAAGGGATTCAAGGAGTATATCCCCTCGACGACCAAGATCATCATTGCCCAGCGCACCTCTTCCGTCGAGGACGCCGACCGCATCATCATCATGGATGCGGGCAAGATCGTCGCCGTCGGTACGCATGAGGAACTCCTCGGCACCAACGACATCTATACCGAAGTCTATACCACCCAGAACAAGGGCGGCAAGGCCGTTTCGTCGTTCGGGGAGATGGGGCAGCCCGAGGAAGAGGGCGGCCAGACCCCCTCGGCCGCGCAAGAACAGCGCGGCAGCTCCCCTGAAAGGGACGCCGCGAAAGGAGGTGAGGAGAATGCCTAACATGAGAATGAAGGGTGGACCGCGTGCGAGCGCGCCCAAGGGTACGTTTAAGCGCATCCTGAAATCCGTCTACCATTACTATCCGAAGATGCTCGTTGTGGCGCTCGCCCTCATCATCTGCAACGCCGTCATTTCTTCGCTTCCTTCGATCTTCATGCAGAGGATCTTCACGATCGTGGGGGAAGCCGTCGCCCATGCCAAGACGATCGCGACCGACGCCGCAGGGAATGTCCATCCCGAACTGATCCGCGGAATAGATTTTTGGGGGCTCTACGGCGGCGAGATCTCCGCTTATATGTTCACCCTCATCGGGTTGTATGTCGTCTCGCTCATCGCGGGCGCGGTCGACAAGCAACTCATGGCGATCCTCACGCAGGGATACCTCAAAAACATGCGCGAAGCGATGTTCAACGGCATGCAGACGCTCCCCGTCAAGTATTTCGATACGCACAGCCACGGCGACATCATGAGCTACTACACGAACGATATCGATACGCTCCGCCAGCTCATCTCGCAGTCGCTGCCGCAGCTTCTGACGTCGGGCATCATGGTGTTGACGCTGTTCTTCATCATGATCTGGTACAGCATCTATCTCACCTTCATCGTGCTGGCTACCGTCGTGCTGATCCTCTTTGTGACGAAGGTCGTCGGCGGCGGCGCGGGAAGATTCTTCCTCGGCCAGCAGCGTGCCGTCGCGCAGACGGAGGGCTTCATCGAGGAAATGATGAACGGGCAGAAGGTCGTCAAGGTGTTCTGCCATGAAGAGGCGGCGAAGGCCGACTTCGATAAAGTGAACGGGAATCTGTGCGACCAGTCTACCAAGGCAAATACTTACGCCAACATGCTCATGCCCATTTTGGGAAATATCGGGCATGTGCTGTACGTCCTTGTCGCCGTCGTGGGCGCGGTGTTCGTCTTGAATAACGTCAAGAACTTCTCCGTCGGCGCGTTCTTCGATCAGGAACTCGTAACCTTCTCCGGCCTTTTGGGGACTGCGCTCATCGTCTCGTTCCTGCAAATGGCGCGGCAGTTCTCCAATAATATCAATCAGGTCTCCAACCAAGTGAATGCCGTCGTCATGGGGCTTGCGGGCGCGGCGCGCGTCTTCGCCCTCATCGACGAGAAGCCCGAGGCGGACGAAGGATATGTGACCCTCGTCAATGCCAAAGAGGTGAACGGCGAGCTCGTCGAATGCGAGGAGCGCACAGGGATCTGGGCATGGCGGCACCCCCACAAAGAGGACGGGAGCGTCACGTACACCCGCCTCATGGGCGACATCAGAATGTCCGAAGTCGACTTCGGCTACGATCCCGAGAAGATCGTCCTGCACGATATTTCCCTGTATGCGAAGCCGGGGCAGAAGGTCGCCTTTGTCGGCGCGACGGGCGCGGGAAAGACGACGATCACCAACCTTCTCACCCGCTTTTACGACATCGCGGACGGCAAGATCCGCTACGACGGGATCAACGTCAACAAGATCAAAAAGGGAGAGCTCAGGCGCGCGATCGGCATGGTCTTGCAGGATACCAACCTCTTCACGGGCACCGTGATGGAGAATATCCGCTACGGCAAGCTCGATGCGACGGATGAGGACTGCATTGCGGCGGCGAAACTCGCGGGTGCGGACGACTTCATCACGAGGCTTCCCGAGGGGTACAACACGATGCTCCACCAGAACGGGGCGAACTTGTCGCAGGGGCAGCGCCAGCTTCTCTCCATTGCGCGGGCGGCGGTCGCGGATCCCCCCGTCATGATCCTCGACGAGGCGACCTCTTCCATCGATACCCGCACCGAGGCGATCGTCCAGCGGGGCATGGATAAGCTGATGGAGGGGAGAACGGTGTTCGTCATCGCACACAGGCTTTCGACGGTCAAGAACTCCAACGCGATCATGGTCCTCGAACACGGCAGGATCATCGAGCGCGGCACGCACGAACAGCTCATCGAGCAAAAGGGCAAGTATTACCAGCTCTACACGGGCGCGTTCGAGCTCGAATAACGGAAACGAAAACGGCAGTAGCAGCTGCCGTTTTTTTTGTTTGAATGGACACCCCCTCAGTCGCGCAAGGACAGCGCAACAGCTCCCCCTCAAGGGGGAGCCAAGGGAG
>CANRIY010000061.1 GCA_947630775.1 uncultured Clostridia bacterium
AGCCGCAATCCCGTCTGACATTGGGCACTTCCGCCAAAACTTCCTGCAATTTATCCTCTTTTCCCGCCTTTTTGAGCTGGTTCATGAGGTTGGAGAGCATGCCGCCGGGGACTTGGTAGATGAGCGTATTGACGTCCACCTGACGGACCTTCGGGTTGAGAACGCCCTCCTTTTCGAGATCTGCCGCAACCTTTTTGAAGTGGTTTGCGATCGGAATGAGTTTGTTGAGGTCGATCCCCGTATCGTATTCTGTGCCTTTGAGCGTCGCAACGAGCGGTTCGGTCGCGGGCTGGGAGGTTCCGTTCCCCAAGGGCGAAAGTGCGGTGTCCACGATATCCACGCCCGCGCGGATCGCCATCAGGTTCACCATATCCCCCGTTCCCGTCGTGTTGTGCGTATGCAAATGCAGTTTCGTCTCGGGGCGGAGCGCCTTTTTGAGCGCAGAAACGAGCTCAAACGCGTCGAACGGCAAGAGCAGATTCGCCATATCCTTGATACAGATGTTGTCCGCACCCATATCTTCATACGTTTTGGCGAGACGGACGAAATACTCGAGGGTATGCACGGGGCTCGTCGTATAGGAGATCGCCGCCTCGGCAATGCCACGGGTCGGATCGGACGATTTGATCTGATCCCCGTACTTTTTGATCGCCCGCATGGACGCCTCGATGTTGCGGGGATCGTTGAGCGCATCGAACACGCGGATGACGCCGATGCCGTTTTCAAAACACTTTTCGATGAGTTTATCGACGAGATCGTCGGCATAGTTGCGGTATCCGAGAAGATTTTGCCCCCTGAGTAGCATCTGGATGGGCGTCTTTTTGAGGTACCTTCTGAGGGTGCGGAGCCGCTCCCACGGGTCCTCGTTGAGGTAACGCATGCAGGAATCGAAGGTCGCGCCGCCCCAGCCCTCGAGGGAATAATACCCCACGTCGTCGAGTTGGGAAAGCACGGGGATCATCTGTTCCGTCCGCATGCGTGTTGCGGCATGCGACTGGTGCGCATCCCGCAGGATCGTATCCATGATCATAACTTTTGACATAGAAAACTCCTTTCTTTCCGCTCTACCAGATCGCCAGCAGGATCCCCGCCGCCAGCGCAGAGCCGATGACGCCCGCGACGTTTGGTCCCATCGCGTGCATTAAAAGATGGTTGGACGGATCGCTCTCCCGCCCGACGTCCTCGGAGATGCGCGCCGCCATGGGAACGGCGGAAACGCCCGCGGAGCCGATGAGCGGGTTGATCTGCCCCTTCGTGATCTTGCACATCAGTTTTGCCGTAAGAATTCCGCCGATCGTGCCGAAATAGAACGCCACGACGCCGATGAGAATGATACTCAACGTATCCGTCGTCAGGAACACGTCCCCTTTCGCTTTACAGCCGACTGCGATCCCGAGGAAGATCGTCACAGTATTCATGAGTCCGTTCTGCGCCTGCGAGGAGAGCCGCTCCACAACGCCCGATTCGCGGAGCAGATTCCCGAGCATGAGCATCCCGAGAAGCGGGATCGCGTCGGGAACAATGATGCCGACGACAAGGGTGATCGCAATGGGGAAAATGATCTTTTCCGCCTTGCTGACCTGACGGAGGGGCCGCATGCGGATCATACGCTCTTTCTTTGTCGTAAGAAGGCGCATGATCGGCTTCTGGATCACGGGAATGAGCGCCATATAGGAGTATGCCGCAATGGCGATCATGGGGAGCAAGTTCCGCGCGAGCTGGTTCGCAACATAGATCGCCGTGGGTCCGTCCGCACCGCCGATGATGGCGATCGCCGCGGCTTCCGCGCCGCCGAACCCGAGCAGCATTGCGCCGAACAGTGCGACAAAGACGCCGAGCTGGGCGCCCGCGCCGATCAGCATGCTCTTCGGGTTTGCGATGAGCGGCCCGAAATCCGTCATCGCGCCGATCCCGAGGAAGATGAGCGGCGGGTAGATGACTTTATCCACGCCGTAGTATAGATACCATAAAAGCCCGCGGTTTTCGACGAGGTCGTATGTGTGCGCTTCGTCGGTATATGTTCCCCAAAGCACCTTTTCCGCGCCGGGGATATTGATGAGAAACATTCCGAACGCGATCGGAAGTAAGAGCATGGGCTCGAATTTCTTGACGATCGCGAGGAACATGAGCACAAAGGAAATGGCGAGCATGACGTAATTCTGCCACGTCCCCTGCGAAAGTCCCATGGATTCCCACAGATCGGAAAAGATCTTTCCGATATCGAGAGCAAGTAGATTCTGCATGACCCTCTCCGCTTATCCGATGAGCGCAAGAAGCGCGTCGGACTCGACGTTCGCCCCCTTCTGTACGTTGAATGTGACCACGCCGTCGCAG
Source organism: uncultured Clostridia bacterium (assembly GCA_947630775.1). GTDB lineage: Bacteria > Bacillota > Clostridia > Christensenellales > Borkfalkiaceae > Gallimonas. The sequence goes on from CANRIY010000061.1 coordinate 2,335, forward strand.
GGCGAAGTGATGTCGTTGTCCATCTTCATCGCCTCGAGCACGAGGATGGGCTGATCCTTTTTGACGGAAGCCCCGTTTTCGACCAAAAGATTTTTGATCATTCCGGGGAAGGGAGAAAGCACTTTGGTCCCCTTTCCGCCCGTGGGCGAGGGTGCGGGGGAAGGAGCGGGCGCAGACGCCGCAAGCGGCACTGCCTTGGACGCAGCAGTCCCGCCGACCTCTTCCACGCCGACGTCATATTGTTTTCCGTTGACCGTGATGATAAAATTACGCATAGTTCAAACTCCTTACAATGGGAAAATTCAGATTTTCTTGATGCGGCGGACGATAAAATCGCACTTGACGTCTTCCGTTTGGTAAAACGCCATAAGCGCCGCCGTGATCGCCGCCACCGTCTCGGGGGAGATCTCATCGGGATCGGAGAACGGATGCGGGATATTCTCCCGCACTTCCGGGAGCTCCGCATTCTTGGGCGCTTTCTTCGCGGAAGATACCTTCTTCATGACAAGCCCGAGAAGGGTAAAGAGCACAACGAGGAACGCGATCCCCACGATGACGAACACATAGCCGAAAACGGAATAAAACGCGCCTTCGCCCAGATCTACCTTAAAAAAACTGTCTAAAAGATTCATGGCGTTACCTCGCAAGCGTTTGAAGGGACGCGATCAGGTACTGTTTCAAAAATTGGGGTTCGATGATATTGTCGAGATACCCCCCTTCCGCCGCATGGAAAGGATCGGCGATCTCTTCGGCATATTTTTGGGAAGCTCCCTTTTCGCCGAATTCGATCTGCGCGCCCGTTTCGCTCTCAAAAAGGGAGATCTGCGCCGTCGCGAGGGCGTACGTATAGTCGAATCCGACGGACTTTGCGGCAAACAGGCTGTATCCGAGCCCCACGGCTTTTCCCGTGACGACGGCAATTTTCGCCGTATCGATGGCGTCGAGCATGGAGAGATACTCCGCGATCTCTTTGAGAACAGCGCTGTCGTTCACGGCAAGCGTATTTTCCACACCGACGCAATCGACAAAGGTCACGAAAGGCAGCCCATAGCAGCAGGCGAACTCCGCAAAGTTCCTGATCTTTTTCACATTCTGCGCATTGAGGGCGACATGATCGAACAAGACCGCCGCGACGGCGATCCCGCCGATGCGCCCGAGCACCGTTTTGACTTCGGGACAGGAATTTGCGCCGAGCTCCACGCTCTCCTCGAAGAGCGCCTTGATCGCAGCTGCATCCGACGACCCGTTGAGCGCGGGGATCGTCTCGTTGAGTTCCGCATCCGTGACGGGAAGATTGACATAATCGCAGATCTGCAGAATTTTAGCGGAGGCTTCCCGCATGTCGGAGACTTCGATCGCGGGCAAAACCGCATTTTTGAGGGTGGAATATCCCCCCACCTCGGCAGCTTTCAAATTTTGGTTCTCCCTCGCGGAGAGAACGAGCGGCGAAGAGAGACACAGGGCGCTCCCCTTCGGAAACAGCACGCAGTCGCACACGCTCGCGAGCGCTGCGGAGGAGCCGTACACATCGCCGAGAAGGACGGCAAACTGCAAAACGCTCCCTTTGAGCCCCGTCGCCTTCAACAGCAGGGTCGAGATCCCCTCGAGCACATTCACCCCCTCCCCGACGCGCACACCGTGCGATTCGAGCAGGTAGACGACGGGCGTTCCGTTCTTTTCGGCGGCGGAGAGCGTCTTTGCGATCTTTTCGCAATTCCCCTTGGAGAGTCCGCCATAGGAGACCGCAAAGTTTTGGGCGACGATATAAAAGGGATACCCGCCGATCGTGGCAAACCCGGTCACCACGCCCTCGCCGAACGCATCCTCCCCGTCTGCGCCCTTCGAAAAGCTGAACGCGGACAGCTCCACAAAGCTGTCTTCGTCGCAGAGCGCGGCGATTTCGGCGCGGACGCCCCGTCCCGCCTCTTTTACCGCCTCTTTCCGACTGCGCAACAAAGAAATTTTATCCATTCATAACCTCTTCATGAAGAAAAAATCCCAATTTTTACCGCATACCATTATACAAGATATGCGCCCGAAAAGCAAGCGTACACACAAGATTTTCCAAAAAATTCCATAACAAAAAATAACCCGCCGACGTTTGTCGGCGGGCGCAGGATCTTTCGAAAAAAGATGTTATTTTGTTTCGTCCGACATATCAAGCACAAAATCGGAAAAAGCTACCGAACCTCTGAATGGCGGGTGTCCCAAATAAACATTCGCAGACACAAAACCATCTGAAATCGAACAACGCTTTACAATCTCTGTTGAGACATAATGAGGGAGAGAAGCCCCTCCCATTCCGCCGCCGTTCAGCACAGTACGCACCATTCCGTCATCAACCGCATCGGTCGTGCCTTCCCCATTCGTGTCGTTGCCGTCGCTCTCGGTTGCGCCTTCCCTGTCACGATTCAAAGAAGGGTCAAGGATGCTACAACCGCTAATGAACAATAGAGAAACTATCATAAGGCATATCAGCAATTTCTTCATGGATCGCCCCCAATCTATCGATCGGATCACCGTTTACCCATTCCGTAACCGATTACGCCTTAAAAACGTTTCGGGGAATCCTTTTGTGACATGCGGCGTGTTATTTGGGACTATTTTTCGTCTTCTTCTCCTTTCTTCTCCGCGTCGGGCTCCTTCTCAACGCCCTTCGAGACGATCGTACCATCGGGGCCCACGACTTCGAGGGTAAAGTCGCCCTTCTTTTTCTTCTCCTCGACGCGGGTCTCCCGATGGAATTTCTTCTCGAACCAGCCGAGGATAGCGTCGGATTTGCGGTACAGAAACACAAAGAGCACGATCACGAGAGCAAACAGGATCCCCCAAATCAGGAGTCCCCACCACGTATCGAAGGGAATGAGCGTGATGGAATAGCTGGTCGTAAATATCGCGAGCACCCGCGAGATCAGAATGACGGCAAGGAAAAACCAAACGGACATCGACGAAAACCCTGCGACAAAGCAGAGAATGTCGTCGGGGAATACGGGGAGCAAAAACATCGCCGAAAGGAGAAGTTTATCCTTCCCCTTGATTTTTTTGAGCCACTTTTCGAGGGTCTCTTGCCCCACCATCCACGCGACGACGCGGACGCCCGCATATCTGCCGATAAGGAACGCGACGAGCGAACCGATCACAATCCCCGCCAGGCTGTAAAGGCTCCCCTGCAGCGGTCCGAACAGCGCCGTCCCCGCGACGACCGTCACCGTGCTCGGGATGGGCAGGATCACGACCTGTAAAAATTGTAAAGAGATGAAGAGCGCGGTCATCCAGCTGCCCGCACGTTCGATATAAGAGGCAAAACTGCCTTCGTCCCGCATGATCTCGAGAAATCCAGTTTCGAGAAGGATATAAAAGCCGATGAGAAGAAAATCAAACAGGACATAAGCGGTGATACAGCACTTATAGACGACCTGCTTTTTCAGGAAATAAAAAATAAGATCGACGGAAAGGAGCGCGGCGTTGACAAGGGTCGACAATACTGCCACCGTCCAAAACAGCCACGGCGCCCAATCGGTAAAGAAGCGGAGAGACAAAACCAAAAAGGTTTCGAAGAGTGCCGCCGCAAGCAGGATCCCGATGATATGCAAAATTTTCATTGCTGCAAGGAATGCCTCCCCTTTGCCTTTCACGCCTTCCATACCATATAGTATATCTCCGAAAGGCATCTTTTATAAGTAAAAACTACGCCTGAGGAATGGCGGCACGCGCCAGTGCGTCGCATTTGTTGTTGAGTTCGTCGTCCGCATGCCCCTTGACTTTATGAAAAACGACCTGATGCTTCCGCGTGAGCGCCAGAAGCTCCCGCCAGAGATCATCGTTCAGGACGGGTTTTCTGTCCGCCTTTTTCCAGCCGCACTTCTCCCATGCGGCGACCCAACCTTGGAGAAACGCATTCACAATGTACGCGGAATCCGAATAGATCTCCACCTCGCAGGGATATTTCAGCCTTTTGAGCCCCTCGATCACGGCTGTCAGCTCCATACGGTTGTTCGTCGTTTCAGCGTCCCCGCCCGAAAGCTCCGCGCTGTGCTCCCCGTAGAGCAGCACTGCGCCCCATCCGCCCGCACCGGGGTTTCCCGAACACGCGCCGTCTGTGTATAGCGTCACTTTTTTCATAAAAGTATTGTAAATCATTTTCGGCAAGAAGTCAAGGAGAAATTTCTTCTCCGAATTTTTTTCGCGTATTTGACTTTTGCGGAAAAAAGTGATATCATAAAAGAACAATCGAATAAGGCTTAACGACACATGTGGCGCATTTGTGCGTAAATCTGATTACGGTACAAAGCGTTCACAGGCGTCGTTTTTTATTAAGAGCGGCACTGCGTTTTGTATGTGCCGTTTTGCTTTTCGGAGGAATTTATGGAAAACAACGACTATTTAGGCAAAGAAAAAGTCGGCAAGCTCCTTGTGAAGTTTGCCGTCCCCTGCATCCTCTCCCTCATTAGATCGTTCTCAACATCGCAATCGGGATCTCCGCCGGCGCACAGCCGATCGTCGGTTACAACTATGGCGCAAAGCAATACGGCAGAGTAAAAAAGCTCCTGAAACTGATCCTGCTCTGGACGGCGGGGATCTGCCTGCTCTTTACAGTATTTTTTGAAGCGATCCCGGGCATTTTTATCGCCATGTTCGGGGCAGGCGGAGGCGCCGAAGGGCTGAACGCGGAACTTTATACAGAATTTGCGGTTCCGTTTTTGAGGATCTATCTCATGTTTATCGTTTTCACATGCCTCCAAAAGGTATGCGCGATCTTTGTGCAGTCGATCGGTCTTGCAAAGGTTGCGGTTCCGCTCTCCTTTTTGAGAGATATTCTCTTGATCGTCTGCGTTTTTACGGTTCCCCTCGGACTCGGAGTCATGGGCGTTGCGTGGGCGGCTCCCATTGCAGATGCAGTTGCGGCTTTTGTGACTTTTCCCATTATGATCCGCATTTGGAAAAAGCTCGGAAAAGAAGAATCCGCTTCCCCTACCCCTACGCTTTCGGAAGAACAAGTGTAAGAGATGAACTATTGATACAAACGGCGGGGTATTTCCCCGCCGTTTGCTTAATTTTGATACAGTTTTCTCTTCTCAAATGGATCGGGGCGCTCATTCAATGATCAGTTCGGGATCGGTAAAAAGCGGGTCGTCAAAAAACTCCGCGGGAGTCATTTCAAGCCCTTTGATGATAAGCATGAGTGTCGTTAAATTGACGCTCTTATTTCTTTCGGCCATCAAAGACTTCAATGTGCTGTGAGGCATGGCGATTTTACGCTCGAGACGATATTGAGACATCCCCTTTTCTCGTAAAATCATGCTTATTCTCAATGCGACTGCCGTACTCAGTTTCATGGGTTTCTCCAAAAATAGGGTTATTTTTACGACACTATTTTATCAAAACCAATATTTTCCATTACGGCGCAATTCTGACCTTATCTCTTTGTGGATCTTGAAATAGTTAGGACGCAATTATATTCCTATCGACAGAAATAGACCGCGGGCGGGGGAATAAGGAGCCCGCTTCCACCGTCATAAGCGTTACGTTTTCGCACGGTTTCACTTGACAAAAAAAATTCTGTTATGCTATACTGAATATGCTCAACAAAAATCTAAGCAACCCGCACAGATGTACGGGTACATTTCATTTGCCATGAAATTAAATTCATCCTCTTTTGAATATCGGTAAAAATGCAAAATCCGATCATAGAGGGTGGATTCCACGGCTTATGATTTTTGTTGAGCGACAACGGAGTTTGCGTTTTTCATGCGCTGACTTCGGTTGGCGCAGTTTTTTTATATTTGGGAGGAAATACAATGCGGGAAGAACTTTCCGAAGAAGAATTGATAAAACTCCGACGCATAGTGCTCACATTCCGCGCCATTGATGTCAATTCGATCATGAATGCCTATGCGATTGAAAACGTAGTTTTCGGCGAACTGAAACCGAATGATAAGATCCCGTTTGAACGGTTTGTCGAGGACTTGGATCTGAAAAATTTGCAGCCATATTCTGTAAGGGACTGTATCGAAGGCGTAGCAATTACCAAAGAAGAGACGGTTGCAGAGAAAAATATCGATTTTTTCTACCATGAATGCTTTATTTTCCACATGAATTATCTTTTCGACAGTGCGCCGTACAGCAAACGGAAAGACGATGACGAAAACGGTCTGCGTCCGTTCGCCAAGGAAGGATTAAACGCTTATATCATGCGTTTATATCCGATGTTCAAAAGCATTCTTCAAACGAAAGCGGAGCATGACTTTTTCTCTCTGATCTCCCCTTTTCCCGATCGTTCCAAGCAGACGAGTTGCTATGAAAAGATTGCAAAGTTTTTAGTTGCGATCATAACGCGAGGACTGCGGCAAGGAGCCTGCATTGACCGCTATGTCAAAGGCATTGGATATATGCCTTACTTTGTTAAAAGAATCATAAAACAAATAAACGGTCGCTGTCTGCTTGCAAACAGCGACCCCGAAAGCCTTGATTTTCGGCTTGCGATCCTTTCAGCGATCCAATTTATGAACGCCGAGCACACACAGCTCTTTGAATGTAAAGCGAAAAAATGGGCGGGGATCGATTAAAATGCCCCCTGCAACCAAAAAACCCGCGATAGTCGCGTGGTTCAAAAGAGGCTTTGCCGATGAACAGAAAAATCGAAAGGGGGTATAAAGCGATGAAGGAGCGAATAAATCCTTGGCTCCCCCTCGAGGGGGAAATTTTGCATTCTGCCAAAGATTGATAATCTTTGGCAGAATGCAAAATTTTCTTGGCATTTGCCCATATGTTTCGGGCAAATGCTGACCGCCCCGCCCGCACGTTCTTTTGCCGTCAAAGGGCGGCACGCCCCGTGCGCATTCTTATTACACTAAGCACGGCACGAGCGGGCACCGCCCGCGAAGTAGCGCCCGTTGTCATGTCGCCCCGCCCGCACTTCTATTGTGCACCAAGGGCGGCACGAGCACGAAGTGCGAAGTAGCTCGTCGAGACATCTCGGGCGCGAAGTTGCGCGGGGTGCTACCCGCGCGAGACGCTGTCACGGCTGCCCTTGCCGTGACTGAGGGGGTGTTATTCCATTCGTCAAGGT
>CANRIY010000062.1 GCA_947630775.1 uncultured Clostridia bacterium
CTCTTAGGGTCCTTCCTTAGGGATGGCGGGAAAAGGCGACCATTCTATTTATGGAGCCTTTTCCGCCTGAGCTGTCGCGCCGCCCTTGCGCGACTGAAGGGGTGTCGTCCCAAAATTCCTTGCCTTAGGCGGAATTCACTTCCGCCGTGGGCGACTCAATTTGTCGAACCCCTTCGACTTACTGTCGTGTGAAACAGAAAAGGGGCGGCCGAATTGCTTTTACAAGGCAAAAAACTTAGCCCCTCGTTGAATTTGTTTTTGAGCACGCGCCCTTAAGGCGCGGACGAAAAAAGAAATTCAACGAAACTATCCAATCAAATCAAAACCCCGCCGCAAAATGCGGCGGGGGTCGATTTATACAACTTACAGCGTATTTTCCTCGAAGAAATTCAGCACCGTGCCCCATTTTTCCTCGCGGTTTTCCTTCTCGTTCAAAAACTCGTGGCGGCCGTTTTCAAAGAGCACCATGGAGACGTTCTCCATGCCCGCCTTTTTGGTATAAAACTCGTAGAGTTTTTTCACGCCCTCGCCCATATCCCCCACGGGGTCCTTTTCCCCCGAGACGAGCATCACGGGAAGATTTTTCCTGAGGCCCGCAATGTAATCTTTCGTATAGAGAGACCTCAGCCCCTTGAAAAAATCCCTGTAAAAGCGGTTGGAGCAGGTGAAGCCCGAGAGGGGATCTTCCGCATATTTTTGATTGTTCTCGGGGTCGTTCGAAAGCCACTGCCCATCCTCGAATTTTTTCGAATACGCTCCGAACGAAAGCTTTTCGATGAGTTTTGCGGGCTTTTTCGCGGGACGCAGATGGGAGACGAAGGAGCCTAAATACACTTCGAAGTCCTTTTTATGATTGCTCCCGCCGATCACCGCGCCATCGATCTTCTCCCCGTAACGGGAGATGTAGCACTGCGTCAGGAAGGACCCGTACGAAAAGCCGAAGATGAAGTATTTCACCCCGGGATAAATTTTCTTATAAAAATCGGTGAGCGCCGCCTCGTCGCGCACGGTGTCGAAAAACATCTGCCCCTCAGCGTAGCCGAGCGTCTCCCTGTCCGTATAGCCGTGCCCGCGGTGGTCGTCCGCGACGACAGCATACCCGCGGCCGTTGAGGAACCGCGCGAACGCGTCGTACCGCTCGCTGTGTTCGGTCATGCCGTGCACGATCTGGACGACCGCCTTCGGCTCTTTCACGTCCAGCCACTCGCGCACGAAGATCTCTTTCCCGTCGAAGCTCTTAAAGATCATGGAAGTTCCTCCTTTTTCTTCGTATTATACCATAGTTTCGGGAAAAAACAAGTATTTTGCGGAAAAAGTTGCGCGGCTGAGGGGGAACCTGCCCCCTTTTCAAGGGGGCGGGTGGCGCGCGTAGCGCGTCAGGTGGGGGTTCCTGCATCAACCCCCACCACCGCCTGTGGCGGAGCCGCCCCCTTCAAAGGGGGCAGCCATGCCCCTCACCCGTCCCTGCGGGACACCCTCTCCCCGTAGGGGCGAGGGCAAGGACCCCGAAGAACGAAGTTCATCCCAAGGCCTCCCCCTTCGGGGGGGAGGCTCCGCCGTAGGCGGTGGTGGGGGGGATCATGCCCACCTTATTCCCCCCATCCGTCTTTGCTATGCAAATCCACCCTCCCCCCAAAGGGGGTAGGGCTTGTGACCTCTCAAAAAGGAGCCAAGACCCCTTCGGCAAAGAGAATATCGCTTAAATGCCCCAGTTCGCGGGGGGAGAGGGTCTCGCCGCGAACACCCTCTTTCACGCCCGCAAGCGTTAAGAGCTCCTTCGCCCGCCCGCGGGGGAGCTTCAAGGCATTCATGAGATTATTTTCGAGCGTCTTGCGGCGGGACAAAAAGGCGAGTTTGACCGTTTCGCGATATGCCTTATCGCTTTTTACCTCGAATCCGCCCGTAAAATCGATGCGCACGACTGCGGAATCCACATTGGGACGGGGGGTGAACAGCGTGCGGGGGACGCTCCTCACGATGCGGCAGACCCCGCGCCGTGCGATCGCGGCGGTGACGGCGCCGTAGTCGGGCGTGTTTTCCCTTGCCGAGAAGCGCGCTGCGACTTCTTCCTGTACCATGACCGTGATCCCCCTGCACCGTTTCGCCTCTTCGACGAACCGCATGACGGCGGGCGTCGTCACATAATAGGGGAGATTGGCGCAGACGATGTAGTCGCCGAGTTCCTTCTCCACGGCGTCCATGCGCTCTTTGAGAAAGTCACGGAAGACGACTTCGACATTCTCACAGCCCGCAAGAGTCTCCGCAAGGACGGGTTGAAGGGTACGGTCGATTTCATAGGAGAGTACCCGCCCCGCCGCGGCGGAAAGGGCCCGCGTGAGCGCCCCCGCCCCCGCGCCGATCTCGAGGACGGTCGTATTTTTATCGACCCCCGCGTCTTTTACGATGGCGCCGAGAAGATTCGGGTCCGTCAAAAAATTCTGCCCGAACTGTTTTTTGAAGGTGAAGCCGTGACGTTGCAGGGTTGTTGCAAGCTCTTCCATAGATTTCCTCACATGGGACGCAGATTCTTTCACAAAATAACAAGGAGGGAGCGACCCTCCTTACCGATGAGAAGCGGAGCCGAAGGGCTCCTTTTTTATTGGATCGTCTCCCGTACGCGCAGCGGGACCCCCACCATGTCTGCGATCCCCCTGCACGCATCGACTTTTTTTTGTCCGATGCAGTCGACGACGGAGAACCAGACGTTCAGCCCTTCCCGCTTGCAGTTTTTCGCAAAATCCAGCATGCCGCAGAAGGCGTTCTCGATCTGCGGACGGCAGAGCGCAAGGTATTCCGCTTCCGTCGGGGCGTTGAGGGAGATGTTGATACCGTCGAGCCTGTTTTTGAGGTCGGGCGCAATGTTCCGCCCCGCGAGCAAAGATCCGTGCCCGTTGGTGTTGAGGCGGGTCTTTCCGCCCCGTGCGTGGATCTTATCGCAAAGAAAGAGGAGATCATCGAGGCGGCAGGTCGGCTCGCCGAAGCCGCAGAATACGATTTCGCGGAAGCGTTTGGGGTCGCCGATCTCCGAGAGAACGGTTTCCTTTGCGGGTTCGCCCTCTTTGAGCCAGAGCGCATAGCCCTCGTAAGTCTCCTTCCCGTCACGCACGCAGAACGTGCAGCGGTTGGTACAGCGGTTGGTGAGATTGAGATAGAGATTGTCGCCGATCTGATAGGTATAGGTATCCATGGGTCATTGTATGCGGGGGAAGAGCCGCGCGGCGTTATTGCGGATCGTTTTGATCATTTCATCGGGGGAAACGCCCTTAATTTCAGCCAGTTTTTCTACGATAACGGGAATGTTGGCGGGCGTGTTCTTTTCGCCGCGGAAGGGAGAGAGGTAGGGGCTGTCCGTCTCGGAGAGGATGCGGTCCATGGGGCATGCCGCAACGGCCTCTAAGGCGCGCCTTGCGTTTTTGAAGCAGGTGACGCCGCCAAAAGAGAAATAAGCGCCGAGCCCGAGAAAGTCATTGAGATTTTCCGCACCGTACGAATAGCAGTGCATCAAAAATCCGTGCTTCAAGCGGCCGTGAAAGGCACGCAGAATGGCGAGCGTATCGGCACAGGCGTCCCGCGAGTGGATCTGAACGGGCAAACCGAGCTCATCCGCCATTGCAAGCTGCACTTCAAACAGCGCCCGCTGTGCCGCCTTGTCGGGACCCTCGTAGTGGTAGTCGAGCCCGATCTCACCGACGGCGACGCATTTTTCGTCCGCCGCAAGGGAAAGGAACCGGGGGCGCACCTCATTGAAGGCACAAGTAGCGGCGAATTCGGGATGCACGCCCACGGTGAAGAACGCGCCTTCATGCTCTTTGCAGAACTTTGCGTGCCACGCGGCGTGCTCCAACGTATCGGCGGCGAGGATGACCGTTCGGACTCCCGCCGCCCTGAGTTTTTCCCACTCGGCGGGGAAGTCGTATCCCTCTTCCGCAAAATGCGCGTGAACGTCGATCATTTCACGACGGCCCCGCTTTCGACAAGTTTTTCGGGGGAGAGAAGGCAGAGATTTCCCGCTTCGTCCTCGGCGCAGAGGATCATTCCCTCGGAAAGCACGCCGCGGAGGGTCACGGGTTTCAAGTTCGTCACGACGACGACCTTCTTTCCCACCATCTCCTCGGGCGTGTAGAATTTTGCGATGCCCGAGACGACGGAGCGCACTTCTTTCCCGATCTTCACCGTCTCATGCAGGAGTTTGTCGCTCTTTGCGACCTTTTCGCAAGCGATCACTTCGCCGATCTTGAGTTCGACCTTAGAAAAGTCGTCGATGGTGATGAGGGGGGAATGTGGGCGGACCCCCTCCCCTACCCCTCCCCCTGACGCAGGGGGAGGGCAAGCCGCACTCGCAGGGGGGGCGGACTGCCCCGCATCCCCACCCCTCGGCGCCCCCTTGAGGGGGAGCTGCCCCGTAGGGGCTGAGGGGGTGTGCTCCTTCACGAACTTTTCCACCGCCGCGAGCTCCTTTTTGACGTCGATGCGGGGGAAGAGGGGCGGGAGCTTCTCCACGGCGTCTCCTTCGCGCAGAACGCCGAATTTCAGACTTTCGAATCCCGCGTTCTCATCGCAGGAAAAGCTTTTTAAGATCTTGTTCGGCGCGACGGTGAGGAAGGGCTTCAAGGCGACGGCGCACATTCTGCACACTTCCGCAAGAAGATAGAGCACCGTCCCGAGCCGCGCCTTTTTCGCGGGATCCTTGGCGAGGATCCACGGCGTCGTTTCGTCGATATATTTATTCGCGCGCGCGACGAGCGCAAACACTTCCGCAAGCGCTTCGGGCGCATTCAGGGCACCCATGTCCGCGTCGATGCGTTCAAAAAGCGTTTCGCACATCGAAATGAGCTCCTCGTCAAGCGGTTCTATTTCGCCGCAGGGAGGGATCTTCCCTTCAAAATTCTGCCATATCATCGCCTGCGTGCGGGAGACGAGATTTCCGAGGTCGTTCGCAAGATCGGCGTTGATGCGGAGAAGGAAGCGCTCCGTCGTGTACTCCCCGTCGCTGCCGAAGGGGATCTCGCGGAGAAGATAATACCGCACCGCGTCCGCGCCGTACCGCTTGACGAGTTCATAGGGGTCGGTGAGCTCGGGGCGGGCGTTCTCTTTGGACTTTGAGAGCTTTTCGCCGCCGATGAGGAGCCACCCATGTCCGTAGATCTGCTTCGGGAGCGGCTCGCCGAGCGCCATTAAGATCGCGGGCCAGATGATGGCGTGGAAGCGCACGATCTCCTTTCCCACAAGGTGCAAGTTTGCGGGCCAATATGTTTTATAAAGTTCGTCGTTGTCCGTCCCATAGCCGAGGGCGGAGATATAGTTCGAGAGCGCGTCGATCCACACATACGCCGTATGTTTTTCGTCGAAGGGAAGGGGGATCCCCCACTTGACCGTCGTGCGGGAGACGGAAAGGTCGGTGAGCCCCGCTTTCAGGAAGTTATTCACCATCTCGTTGACGCGGGACGTCGGCTGCAGGAACTGCGGGTTGTCCTCGTAGAGCTTCAAAATCCGCGGCGCATACTTGGAGAGACGGAAAAAGTAGCTCTCTTCCTTCTGTTTCGTCACGGGTCTGCCGCAATCGGGGCATTTGCCCTCTTTGAGCTGGCTCTCCGTCCAGAACGCCTCGCAGGGCGTGCAGTAATATCCCTCGTATTCCGCCTTGTAGATATCGCCGCTCTCATAGAGTTTTTGGTATATGTGCTGTACACATTTTACATGGTCGCCGTCCGTCGTGCGGAGAAAGCGGTCATATTCGATGTCCAAAAGCCGCCACATATCTTTGAGCTGAGAAACGAGCGGGTCGATAAATTCAAGGGGAGTGATGCCGCGCTTCAAGGCCTCTTTTTCCACCTTTTGGCCGTGCTCGTCGGTGCCGGTGAGGAAAAAGACGTCTTCGCCCTTCATCTTGTGGAAGCGGGCGAGCGCGTCGCAAATGACCGTCGTATAGCAATGGCCGATGTGCCAGTTGCCGCTCGGGTAGTAAATGGGGGTCGTGATATAGTATTTTTCTGCCATAAAGTACCTCTTTTCCGATCTATTATAGCGCAATCCCGCCGAAAAGTAAATGTATTTTGCCGAACTCTGTGCTTTTTTGCAAAAAACAGCCCTCCCAAACGGGAGGGCGGGAGTCAGTTCACTGTTTTGGGATCGAAGTTGATGGAGTACTGCGAGGGCGCTCTGTCGTCGGGGAAGAGCGTCGCGCCCGAGACGACGGGGAGCACGATGGGCGGAATGAGCGCGTCCGCCGTGACGTTGGTGATCGCCGATCTCAGATAGGGGAACATGGTCTCGGTCGCATTGACGGCAAAGATCCGCCTGTCCTCATCCGTGTTCATGTTCTTCACCTCGAATACGCCCACGAGGCGCACCAAAAGGTTGAAGGGCTTGGGGCTTTCTTCCGTTGTCTCCACTTTGCACTCGAGGGTGACGATGTGGATGAGCGGGTTTTCGTTCACGCCCTGGATGCGGCGGGAGAAGAAGGGCTTGATCTCGAAGCGGGTGTTGGGCTCCGCCTTGATGTGGTTCATCTTAAAAGAAAGCTCGTCCGCCGAAAGGTTTTTCATGGAATATTCGATCATGGGAAATTACCTCTTCCGATTTTTCTTAGATTGTACCATTTTTCAAAGAGAATGTCAACTTGTTTGGAAAAACTTCATCTTTCTTACACGGAATTTCCGAAAAAACAATGTTGATAACCCGAAAATCGCTTGACAAACGGGGGGGGTGAATTACAATGAAATCAGGCTGGCAAAAAACGGCCGTGCCGGCGCCGAAAAAGCAAAAGCCGAATTCAATATGGGAGATAAAGAATATGAAAAGAATGATCAAAATTTTTTCCGCCCTGTTTGCGGCGGCGGTCCTGTGTTTTTCGCTGGTGGCCTGCGGCGGCAGCGGCGTAAAATACAATTATAAGGAGACAAAGATCACAGTCGAGGGTGATATGGACGACTTCTTGGGAGACGGAGGTGCAGCGTCTGGGGCGATGGATTCCTTTTACAAGTCCGTAGAACCGGTATATGACGCAATGTACAAAGACAGTACGCTCGAAGTCAAGGACGGCGAAATCGTTTGGTCGGTGAACGGACAGAAAAGCATTTCGGAATTTACCAAGGACGGGGACAAATATATCATCGGCGGCGAGCTTTACGAAACGCTTAGTAAAGCAATGACCTCTGCGCAATCCTCTTTCGGTGTGCCCGGCGCTTCGGTGCCCGTACAGTACGACCTCTTTATGTATGGACAGGAAACGGAAGACGGCTTTATTCTTGTCATGGAAGAGACTGCAAACTACGAATCTTTGGACTTGTCGATAAAACTAATTCATACGCTCAGTTTTACCAAAGCATAACGCGAGGGAAACAAAAGACCGGCAGACAGCCCGCTTCGGCGGGCTGTTTTTCTGTATCATGGGCAATGTGCCGCCCCCCTCGGCTCCCCCTCGAGGGGGAGCTGTCACCGCAGGTGACTGAGGGGGTGTCGTTCCAAAATGTCATGTCGAGCGCAGTCGAGACATCTCTACTATATTTTACCGAGATTTCTCGAGTCCGCTTCGCTCTGCTACTTCGCACTTCGTGCTCGTGCCGCCCTTGGTGCACAATAGAAGTGCGGGCGGGGCGAAATGACAGAGGCGGGGCGAGAACCCCTTTCCCCTCACTTTGTTCGCCACTTCCCTTAAAAGGGGCAGCGAGACAACCCCCACCACCGCCGCAAGCGGCGGAGCCGCCCCCTTCAAAGGGGGCAGCCACCCCTAAAGGGGCAGCGAGAGTCCTCCCTCCAAAGAAAAATCTCCCAAAAGCGATAAAAAAGGGAAATTTTTCCCTTAAAGACTTGTTTTTTTTGCCTGAGTCGTGTATAATTGCACTTGGTAATGTCCGATAAAATCAGGAGGAATCAAAGTATATGGCAAAGAAGTATTGTTACCTTTTCACGGAAGGCAACGCAAACATGCGCGAGCTCCTCGGCGGCAAGGGCGCGAACCTTGCGGAGATGACCAACATCGGTCTCCCCGTTCCGCAGGGCTTCACCATCTCCACCGAAGCGTGCACGCAGTACTATGAGGACGGCAGGCAGATCAACGATGAGATCCGCGCCGAGATCATGGAATACATCGACAAGATGGAGCACATCACCGGCAAAAAGTTCGGCGATAAGGAAAATCCTCTTCTCGTCTCCGTCCGTTCGGGCGCGAGAGCTTCCATGCCCGGCATGATGGATACCATCCTCAACCTCGGTCTCAATGAGGACGTCGTCGAAGTCCTCGCAAGAAAGTCGAATAATCCCCGCTGGGCGTGGGACTGCTACAGGCGGTTCATCCAGATGTTCTCCGACGTCGTCATGGAAGTCGGCAAGAAATATTTCGAAAAGCTCATTGACGAGATGAAGGAAAAGAAGGGCGTCAAGCAGGACGTCGAGCTCAACGCCGACGACCTCAAGACCCTCGCCAACCAGTTCAAGGCGGAATATAAGTCCAAGATCGGCAAGGACTTCCCCTCCGATCCCAAGGAACAGCTCTTCGAGGCGATCAAGGCCGTCTTCCGTTCGTGGGACAACCCCCGTGCGAACGTCTACCGTATGGATCACGACATCCCTTACAGCTGGGGCACCGCGGTCAACGTGCAGATGATGGCGTTCGGCAACATGGGCGACAACTGCGGCACGGGCGTTGCGTTCACGCGCAATCCCGCCACGGGTGAAAAGGGGCTCATGGGCGAATTCCTCACCAACGCGCAGGGCGAAGACGTCGTTGCGGGCGTCCGCACCCCGATGCCCATCGCCGAGATGGCGCGCGTCTTCCCGAAGGTATACGAACAGTTCCAAGAGGTCTGCAAGACCCTTGAAAATCACTACCGCGACATGCAGGACATGGAGTTCACCGTCGAGAACGAGAAACTCTACATGCTTCAGACCCGTAACGGCAAGCGTACGGCGGCGGCGGCGATCAAGATCGCGTGCGACCTCATCGACGAGGGCATGATCTCCGAGCAGGAAGCGCTCATGCAGATCGACGCGAAGTCGCTCGATATGCTCCTTCACCCGCAGTTCGATCCCAAGGCTCTTGCAGAGGCGGATAAGAAGGACGTCGTCGGCAAGGGCATTGCCGCTTCCCCCGGCGCCGCGGCAGGGACCATCGTGTTCACCGCGGAGGACGCCGTCAAGGAAGGCAAACAGGGCAAGAAAGTCGTCCTTGTCAGACTCGAAACCTCTCCCGAGGACATCGAAGGCATGAAGTACGCACAAGGCATCCTCACCGTCCGCGGCGGGCAGACCTCGCACGCGGCAGTCGTTGCCCGCGGCATGGGGACCTGCTGCGTCTC
>CANRIY010000063.1 GCA_947630775.1 uncultured Clostridia bacterium
GTCGGGCGATACGCTGGAACTCTTGGACCAGCTCTATGACGAAACGCAGAGCGACGAGATCTGGACGGAGCGGGTGGCGCTGCGGGAAGCAATCGGCCGCCTTGCCGACAGAGAGCGCAAGATCCTCATGCTCCGCTACTATGAGGGCAAGACGCAGACGGAGATCTCGGCGGAGGTTGGGATCTCGCAGGCGCAGGTTTCCCGCCTCGAAAAGAATGCGCTTGCGGCGGTCAAAAAGGAGATCATGTAAGAGAAACTTTTTGCGCAACAGAGCATACAATAAAGCGTGGAAACAAGTTTTTCGGAACTCAGGCGGATGGAGGCGGTGAACCTCTCCGACGGAAAGCGTCTCGGCAAGGTATGCGATATCGTTTTTACCTATCCCGAGGGGAAGGTGCAGGGCATCGTCGTACCGGGCGCAAAGGGCTTCCGCTTCGGGAAAGCGGATCTCTTCATCGACCTCAAATGCGTCAAAAAAATCGGCGTGGACGTCGTCCTCGTAGACATCAAAGCGGCCCCCAAATCGGAAAAGAAGCGGGGGAGATGGGAGGACGCGCCCCCGCCTCCGCCCCCGCCCCCCGAATACGGAAGTCGGCGGGATTACGGCGAATATGAATGAAAAACGCCCCAAACGGGGCGATTTTTCTATGTTTGCATAGTATTATGTCACGCATAGTACTTCGTTTTTTGCCTTTATACGGGGCGGTAACAGTCGCATTGCTTTCCGCTCGGGAGAAATCCCGTATCGGAGCATTTCGGGCAGGCGAACTTGGGAAGGAGATCTTTTTCGGAAATGCCGAGGCGCAGAAGCGCCGCTTCCCTGTCCCGCTTCGCCCGTTCGAGCTCCGCGCGGATCTTCGGAAGGTCGGCGGCGGAAAAGACTTCCGCGCGGGCGAGCTCGATCTCGCCCTTTCTCACCGCGGCGTCCGCGTCCGCAAAGGCGGGGTCGCGTGCGGCGCGTTTTTGCGCGTTCTCCGCACGGGCGATCGCCTTCTCGCGGAGCACGGCGTAGTAATGTTCCCTGTCTGCCCGCTCGTCCGCCGCGATCGCCGCTTCGCTCTTGTAAGAAGAGGGCGCGGGGGCGGCCTTTTCGGGGATCTTGTCGGGAGCGGAAACTCCCGCGCGCTTCCACTCTGAAAGAAGTTTGTTCATATAGGCGAGCGGGGAGCCCGCATTTGCGCTCCGCTTCGCTGCCTCCAGGATCATGCTGTCCGAGAACTCCCAGCTTCGCCACGCCGCGATCATATCGAGGGCGGAGCGGGTCTTCCGCACGACGCCGCACTCCGCTTCGATCCGTTGCAGAAGTCTGAGTTCCTGCTCGCGGGCGGCGCAGTACGCCTTGACGCCATCCCCGTCGACGATCCCGCCGCGGTAGAGGCTTTCGAGCACGCCGTCGAGCTCCGCAAATCCGTAGCCGAGGCGGAGCCCCAGCCCCGCGAGCCGCACGAGGCTCTCCTCGTCGTACCCGCGTTCCAGCCATTTTTCGCAGTATTCGTCCGCATAGGGGCGGGGATTTTGCACTTTGACCCCGAGTTTTCGGGCGACTTTGAAAACGATGTCCGCGATCTCGGCACGGCGGGAGAGATAGTCGCGGGCGGCTTCTTCCGTTACGGCGTCCTTTTCAAAGAGCTCGTCCATGAGCGCATCGAGGGTCTGGAGGGTGCCTTTTTTGAGAAATTCCGCCGCCGCATACACTGCTTTGAGCGCCGCGCCGCGCCCCAGCCACTTTTCGAGATAGACATAGTCGCTCTCCTGCGGCTTTTTGTAGATCCCGAGGAGCACAAAGATCCTTTCGAGCTCCTTTTCATGCACGTTATAGTCGGAGAAAAACTCCTGCACCTGTTCGTATGTATACTTTCTTTCGTTGCACAGCTGCGCCGCCTTGTTGAGGATGTGGGCGGAGGAGAGCTTTGCGCCGTCCTTGCGGGCGCAGTACTCCGCCACCAAGAGGAACGCCTGCTGTTCCATCGGCTGTTTTTCGAGAAATTCGAGGATGCGCTGCATCTCGTAAGGTTTGAGGTCCTTCCCCGCGGTTTGCAGAATTTTATAAAAACTTCGGTTGAAATCGGCGTATTTTTCGGGGCGGACGGCCTTCGGCTTCCCGACGGCGTTGCTCACGGGGAGATATTCGACGAAGAGGGGATCTTTCGAGAGCACATGGACGAGGTCGCACTCCTCCCAAAAGGAAAAGATCTCGACGAGTTTCTCCATGGGGAGCCGCAGAAGTTTTGCCGCGCTCTCCGCGTCGAAGGATCCCGCGCACTGGCAGAGGTACAGCCCATAGAGATAGACGCGCACGGCGTCCCCGTCCGCCTGCGGAAGATACTTTACGATAAAGCGGTTTTCCACGCTCGTGAACATGTTTGCGGTGAAATCCCCGGAATAAGTGCAAAAGGCCATTCTTCTTCGCTCCTTATTTCCCTTATTTTTCCGAAATGCTTGCTTTTTTCCAAGTAAGGTTGTATAATAGTATATCATAGTCCGCGCGAAAAGGCAAAGGCTTTTTCCCGCGCTCTGCAAAATTTTTCGGAAGCAAAGAATCATGCGCATCCTGCACACTTCCGACTGGCATCTCGGGAAGCGGCTCATGGACAGGGAGCGCCTTCCCGAACAGGCGGTCGCACTCTCGGATCTTGCCCGCATCTGCGAGCAAAAAGCCGTGGACGTCGTCCTCGTCGCGGGGGACGTTTTCGATACCTATCTCCCTCCCGCCGAGGCGGAAGAGCTCTTTTTCCATGCGGTCAAGGAACTGGCGGGGAAAGACCGTGCCGTCGTGATCGTCAGCGGAAACCACGACGACGGCGTCCGTCTTTCCGCCTCCGCGCCCCTTGCGGCGGAAGAGGGGATCTATCTCTTCGGCAGCGGCGGACCGTTTCCGCCCTCAAGCCGTCCCGTCCGCGCCGTGGAAGCGGGGGAGCAGTACGTCGTCGTAGAAAACAAGGCGGGGGAGCGGGTCTATATCAACGCGCTGCCCTATCCCATTGAGGCAAGATACCGCGAGGAGAAGACGGAAGAGAGCTTCGGCGAGCGGATCGCCCGCTGGATCGCCCGCGGGGACGCCGCCTACAAGGGCGATATGCCACACATCCTTTTGTCCCATCTCTTTGTCGCAGGGGGAAAGACGAGCGACAGCGAACGTGGGATCGACCTCGGCGGTGCGCGCGCCGTGCCTCTTTCCGCCCTGCCTGCGGAGGGCTATAACGCCCTCGGGCACCTGCATAAGCGGCAGACGCTCGGGAAAAATACTGTCTATTCGGGCTCTCTTCTCCAGTATTCCTTCGACGAGAACCCCGATAAAAGCGTCTATCTCCTCGAAACAAAAGGGACGGAGATCTCGGTCGCCGAAAAAATCCCCATCGAGGGTGGGAAGCGGCTTGTCCGCCTCGAAAGCAACGATTTTTCGGAGGCGCTCTCTCTTCTGTCCCGCTATGAAGATTGCTATATCGAACTCACGCTCCGCCTCACCGCGCCGCTCACCGCGCAGGAGACCGCCGCCCTCAGGGAGGCGAACGAGGGGCTTGTGAGCATCATCGCGCGGGTGGACTCCGCGGAGTCCGTCCCCGTCGCCGTCCGTTCCTCGCTGAGCGCGGAGGAGCTCTTCGGGGCGTTTTATAAGGAAAACTTTGGCGAAGAGCCCGCGGCGGAGCTTTTGGAGACCTTTCTGAAACTCCTGAAGGAGGACGCATGAGACCAATTTCACTGGAACTGTGCGGGATCAACTCCTTCTCGGAGCCCGCGGTCATCGATTTTACAAAACTTCTCGAATTTGGGATCTTCGGCATCTTCGGGGATACCGGTTCGGGAAAGAGCACCATTTTGGACTGCATCGGGTTCGCCCTCTACGGGGACATTGCGCGTTCCCGCTCGGGCGTCATCGGGGACGTCATCAATTACAGACAGCAACAGGCGTACGTCCGCTTCGAATTCGGTATCTTCTTCGAGGGGAAGCGGCGGATCTTCCGTGCGGAGCGCACGCTCAGGCGCAAGAAGGATACCGCCGAGCAGGGGCTTACCGTCTATGAACGCATCGACGGGAAGCTCATCGCGGTTGCAGACGGCGTGAGGGAAGGAAACGCACTTCTCAGAAAGATCGTCGGGCTCGAACAGCGGGATTTCGAAAAATGTATCGCCCTGCCGCAGGGGGAGTTCGCGCAGTTCGTCAAGGCGCCGAGAGGGGAGCGGCTCAGGATCGTCTCCCGTCTCTTCGACCTCGAACAGTACGGCGAGGCGCTCGTCAAGCGCACAAATGCGTACAGCCAGCGGCTGACGGGCGAGCTCAACGTCCTCACCGCGCGGCTGGAACCCTATGCGGACGTCACGGCGGAGAAGATCGCACTCCTCACCAAGGAGATCTCCTCCCTCGAAGCACAGCAGGGGAACGCGGACGCGGCTTGCAGAAAGCTTCGCGCCGAAGAGACCCGCATTGCCGCCCTTCTCGAACGGTACCGTGCCTACAAGCGGGCGGAGGAAGAGATGGCGAAGCTCGAAGAGAAACGGGCGGAGATGAAGACGCTCAACGACGGGCTCTTCCGCCTTGCCGCCGCGGGCAACGTCGCCGCGCGTGCGGGCGAGCGGGCCGCCGCCCTCCGCCGTGCGGAGAATGCAGCAAGGGCGTTCGCGGAAGCGGAAGCGGCGCTCACAAAGGCGAAAGCGGAGCTTACAGCGCTCCCGCCCTTCGGCGAAGCGGACGCGGACGCGCGGATCGCCGCTCTCGAACGGGACTATGCCCGTGCAGAGAGCGCAAAGGGACTTTCGGAGCAGGCGGAAAAGCTCAAAAGAGAGCTTATCTCTCTCGATGAAAGGATCGGAAAGCTCCAAGCGGGGCGTGTTCCTTTCGACTACGAAAAAGAGCGCGGGGAGATCGACGAACTTTTATCCCGCATGCCCGAGGAAGATTTTCTCTCCTTTCTCGGCAGCCGCGGCAAGGACGCACTCCTCAGGGACGAATATGCCGCCGTGCGCGACGATTTCGTCCGTTTATATGAAAAACACACCGAACTCGGCGAAGATATCCTGCCGTTCATCGAAAAATATACCGCGCTCTCGGAAGGGGAGCGGGAAGACATCGGCAAGCTCAAAGAACTGTTTGAATCGCGTGAGCGCATGAAAAAAGCCGCGCACGAGGGGCTTCTGGTGCTCGAAAAGCGCCGCGCCGCCTATGAGGCGGACGAAAAAGAACTCGCCCGCCTCACCGAAGAGAGAGCGTCCCGCGCGGAAGAGGCGTCCCGCCTCAGCGGGCAGCTCGCCCTTCTGCCCCCCCTCGGGGAGACGGAGCAGGCGCTTCACCGTCTGCGGGAGGAAAAGCGGAAGCATGCGGAGACGAAGAGCAGGCTCGAAAGGGCGGTCTCGGAGCGGAGCGCGGCGCTCGCCGCCGCAACGGCGTTGAGGGAAAGCGCTTTCTCCGCTTCTTCGGATGCGGAAGAGAAATTCCGCAGTGCTCTTGCGGAAGGCGGCTTCAAGGATGCGGAAGAGGCGGCTTCGCTCTACAAGAAATACGGCAATGCCGACGACGCCCGTGCGCGTGTCGAGGAATACAGGGAAACATACGGCGCCGCGAAACGCCGTCTGCGCGAACTTGGCGCGGAGGACTTTTCGGGGGCGACGGAAGAGGCGCTAAGTGCCGTCAAAGGGGAACTTTCCCGCGCGGAAGAGGTGCTTTCGTCCTGTACGGAGTCATTGATCCGCAAGCGGGCGGAACTCGAGCGCGACAGGGTGCGCATTGCGGAAAAGGCGGCGCTCAAACGGGAGGCGCAGGAAAAGCGCGCCGAGGCTGAGACAGCCGAACGGTTGAAAAAGCTGTTCAAAGACAATAAATTCATGGAATTTATCGCGGAGGAGTATCTCCAGACGGTCGCGTCCAACGCGAGCGGGCGGCTCCTCACGCTCACGGACGGCAGATACTTTCTGCGCTATGACGGCGGCTTTTTCGTGGGCGACAACTTCAACGGCGGGGCGCTGCGGGCGGTGTATACCCTCTCGGGCGGGGAGACCTTCCTCGTTTCTCTCTCGCTGGCGCTCGCGCTCAGTGCGGAGATCTGCCTGAAAAGCGCCCGTCCCATTGAATTTTTCTTCCTTGACGAAGGCTTCGGCACTCTCGACGAAAAACTTGTCGATACGGTGATGGACAGCCTCGAAAAACTCAAGAGCAAGAGTTACAGCATCGGCATCATCTCCCATGTGGAGGAATTAAAGCATCGGATCGACCGCAAGCTCATCGTCCTGAAGGCGACGGAGCGGCGCGGTTCCCAAATAACAGCGGAGTAGTAAACGGCAATGTTGGGTAACACAATTCTGACCCCCGTCACCCTTTGGCGGGACTTCGACGAATCCCTTCCCATGGACGAAGAGATCCTTTCCGAAGAAAAACAGGGGGAGACCGTCGTGCGGAAGATCGCGATCTCGGGGAGGGCGACGGAAAAGGGACGCGTCCGTATCTATATGGAGCTCTATGCGCCCGATAAGGACGAATATCCCGCCGTCATGGTCCTCTTCGAGGCGGGGCATTCCTTCGACCGCGAATTTATCGGCCGCTATGTGCGGCAGGGATACGGCGTCTTGTGCGTGGATTACTGCGGGGACCTCGGCGACGGGGCGCCCCATACCGTCTATCCCGAAGATATCGCCTATGCCAACTATCTCCGCGCGGGGGATCATCTCTACTATGCGGAACCGTCCGCCCGCGAAACGAGCTGGTTCGAATGGGCCGCCGTCGCGCGGTATGCGGCGCGCTACCTTTCGGAACATCCCGAGATCACCAAGTTCGGCGGGATCGGGCTGAGGACGGGCGGGGAAGTCCTCTTCAAGATCGCTCCCTATGCGTCTCTGTCCTGCATGATCTCCGTCTGCGCGGCGGGCTGGCTCGCCTACCGCGATATGGAGCGCTTCGGCGAGGGGGAGACCCACTCCTTCAACGCGGAGCGGCACCGCTTTATTGCGGGGATCGACTCGCAGAGCTACGCTCCCTATATCAAGTGCCCCGTGCTCCTTCTCTCCGCGATCAACGACAGTAAATATAATTACGAACGCGTATACGACACTTTCCGCCAGATCAACCCCGAGGTGGAAAAGGCGATCCTGTTCTCCGCCCACGGGAACGGGCTCATCGGCTCCCATTCCCTGTACGATATCGACCTGTTTCTCGGCAAATATCTCATGGGGCGGTCGGTGTTCATCAGCCGTCCGATCGACGTCGAGATCGCCGAGGACACGGAAGGGCGTCTCGTCGCAAAGGGAAAATTCGACGAAAGGGGGGAGATCGAGGACTTCGGCGTCTTCTTCACCGAAAAGGTGACGGGCGGCGGCTCGCGGGACTGGACGCGGGTGCTCGGGAAGAAAGATCTCCTGAACGGCAGCACAGGGATCGTGCCCGTCTCCCTCTACAAGAGCTGTAAGCGGGCACTCATCTACTCTTTTGTAAAGTATTCCAACAACTTTTCGGTCACTTCGAAGATCCTCGAAGTGTCCCCCTCGAAGGACTATGCCAACAGCCGTCCCAAGACGCGCGTTCTCTACACGAATGCGGACGGGCGGAATGTCTTTACGGGCTACCGCCTGAGGGAGCATTCCATCGCCGATTGCTTCCATTCCGAAAAAGAGGCGGGCGTGAGATTGCTCCCCGGGTACGGCGGGATCATGGGGCTCACTTCGGACGTCGGCATGATCAGCTACCGCGTGGGGGAACAGGGCTACGAACCGCCCGCGGGCGCCGCGTTCGGCTTCGATGCATGGTGCGCCGAAACGGGAACGCTCACGGTGACCTTTTTCCGCAACTCCGATCTTCAAAAGGGGTACTCCGTGACCCTCCGCGTCGAGGGCGGCGGGAAATGGAAGAACTTCTTCTTCGGCGCCGAGGACTTCAAACAGGAGGGCGGCGCGGCGCTCGAAGATTTTTCGGAGATGTTCGCCGTTCTCTTCGAGGGGAAGGGAGAGATCCTCATCAACAACGTGCTATGGATCTGAGCGAACTTTCGGCGGGAACGGTCGTAGAGACCAAAAAACCGCATGCCTGCGGCGGGACGCTCTGGGAGATCGTCCGCACGGGCGCAGATAAAAAAATCAAATGCAAAAAATGCGGCAGGATCCTCGTGCTCCTGCCCGACGAGCTCAGAAAACGGGTTCGCCGTATTGTGGAGGAAACGTGACGCGTCCCGGACTTCTGACGAGACCGAAAAGGAAGAATCTGCTCTTTCCCATTCTGTGTTCCGTCCTGCTCATCATCGTTCTGCTTCTCATCATTGCGGAATTCCGTTTTGTGAGGAGATACACGCCCGTCTGCGTGGAGGGAAGATCCATGCTCAACACCCTTCAGGACGGAGACTGGCTGTATGCGGACGGCGAGCGGACGCCTTGCCGCGGCGACATCGTCATCGTCGACGTGCGCGACTTTAAGAATGCTTCGGGAAAGAACGTATTCAGCGAGAACATCTCCTTTATCGTTAAGCGCGTCATCGCAGAGGAAGGGGATACGATCTTCGCTTCGGGCGGAAAAGTCTTTTTACGCCGCGCGGGAGAGCAGGATTTCTTCCCGCTCGACGAACCGTATGCAAACGGCAGGACGAACGATTTCGACCTCGTCACCGTCGGCGAAGGGGAGCTGTTCGTCATGGGGGACAACCGACGGGAGAGCGACGATTCGAGAAGGTTCGGCGCCGTGCCCGCATCCTATGTGACGGGCGTGGTCCCGCAGTGGTCGCTCGACTATAAGGGCGCCATCACGGGCTGGGAAAATTTCAGGGAAAGCATTCGCGATCTGTTTTAAGGGGTGACAGCTCCTCAGGATGACGCGGTTGAAGGGGGACGGGCAGACGCGGAGCCGAGGGAGGCCTCATTCCGAGCCCCGCAAGGGGCGAGCGAATCCCCTCATAAGTACGGACGCCCATGGGTCTATGAGATCCGCTCGGCTTCGCCTCGGGATGAGGACAGGAGCCCTTGCTTCCCCTTGTAGGGGAAGTACCCGCGTAGCGGGGGATAGGGTTTTCGGAAACACGGCGTCAGAAAACCCCTCAGTCGCGCAAGGGCAACGCGCCAGCTCAGGCGGAAAAGGCTTCAAAAATAGAATGGTCGCCTTTTCCCGCCATCCCTAAGGAAGGACCCTAAGAGGGG